>RFOC01000219.1 GCA_009926815.1 Planctomycetota bacterium | reverse complement strand
GCCATCATGGCCGCGGGCATCCGCCTGCGGCGCCCGGCCATGGCGCTGCTCGCGGCCGCCGCGGGCCTCAACGTGCTGCAGCTGGCCAGCCAGGAGTGGGTCCTGCCCGGGCTGGCGCCTCGGCTCATCCGCACGCACTCGGACCTGATCGCGCAGCGGGGCACCGAGTTCGCCGTGCCGCTCACCCGGGACGCCGAGGGGCGTCTCCTGCAGGCCGAGAGCTTCGATCCGCTCACCGGCGAGGTGAAGGGCCTGCTCGTCCTGGAGCGCGGCGGCGGAAGCCAGGCCCGTCGGCGCGTCAGCGCCGTCTCCGCCACCTGGGATCCCGGCCGTGACGCGTGGCTGCTCCAGGAAGGCCGCGCCATGGACCTGCCGGACCGACCCGTGGAGGCGGCCGGAGCCTCGGTCGTGGAGCGGCCCATCGATGCCATCGCCACCAACCTTGGACCGGAGGCCATCATGACGCGGCGATTCCGGATCTACGGACAGATGCTCTCCACGCCGCGGCTGCTCGAGCTGTGGGATCTGGGCGGGGGAGAGCGGCTCAGCGCCGGTCGCCTGCTTGCCGCCCGCGTGATGGGGCCAGCGGTCAACCTGCTGGTGCTCGCGGTGGCCATTCCCTTCTTCCTGCTTCGCGAGCCGCGAGGCCTGCTGCAGCAGAGCCTCCGCGCGGCGGCCTTCGCGGTGCCGGCCAGCATCACCGCCATCACGCTCACCACGCTTCCCATGCCTGGCCTGCCCCCCATGCTCGCCGCGGCGCTGCCTGCGGCGGTGCTCCTGCCCATCGCCGTCTTCCGGCTCAGCGCGCTCCGCTCCTGACCCTTCGCCAGGCGCCCCGCAGGTCGTCGTCCGAGACCACGGCGTCGCGCTGGGCCTCGCGAAGCCCAGCCACCAGCGCCTCCATCTGCACGCGCTCCTGGGCGCGGCGCACGTCGCGTTCCGCCGCGGCGCGGGCCTTCACCGGATCCACGGTCTCGGCGGGCACCTCGCCCTCGGCTCGCACGAGCACGTAGCCCTGCTCCACCAGCACGGGCGCGCTCGTCTGGCCCATGGACAGGTCCCACAGGGCCTGGCGGAAGCTCGCGGGCCAGCTCGGATCCAGCCGGCTCACCGGATTCACCAGGCCACCTCGCGCCGCGGATCGGTCGGTGCTCATGGCCACCGCCACCTCGCCGAAGGGCTCGCCTGCATCGATGCGTCGCCGCGCCTCGGCGCAGGCCTTCAGGTCCGGCAGCGCCATGATGCGGCACGTGCGGCGAGGTCCATGGGCCGCGTCCATCGCGGCCTCGATCGCCTGAGGCGTCACGCGGACCTGGTCCTGGACCAGCAGTCGGGCCGCCGCGTTGCGGCGCAGCAGCGCGTTCCATCGTCGGTCACCCAGCCCCTGGGCCGCCCGCAGATCCAGCAGCAGCCGCCCCGCGCGATCCGGGTCCTCGCTCAGTCCGGCCAGCAGGTCGCCGGCTTCCCGCTCCACCCGCGCGGCGTCGACCGTCAGGTTGCGCTCCCGAATCAGGCGATCCAGTTGCCGATCCAGCAGCACCTCCTCCAGCACCACGGCGCCGGCGCGCTCGGCCAGCAGCGGTCGAAGTTCCGACCACTCGATCACCTCGCCTCGCCAGGTCACCGGAGGCCGCTCGGGCGGCGGCGAGGGCGGCGCCACCGCCGCGGGTTCGGGCTCGCTTCGCGTGCCTTCCGTGACCGTGCCGCAGGCAGGCAGCAGCAGGGCAAGGGCGCCGATCAGGATTCGCGTCATGACCGCAGTATGTCCCAACTCGCCCGTCAACGCGGTTCCGCCGCGGGCCACGTGGGACGCAGCGGGCCGCGAAGCGAGAACATCTCGCGCTCGCCCGTCAGGCTCATGCGGTCCAGACCGCGAAGCGCATCCGCCACGCGAGCCGGATCCAGTCCCTTCGCCAGCCAGCCGCTCCGTTGCCAGCGATCCAGCATGGGCCAGTCCACCAGCACCAGGTCGTATCGCTCCTGCAGCCACGCCCGGGCGTCGGGCTGGGCCAGCGCCTGTTCCATGGGGTTGGTGTCCCACACCGTGGACCAGCGCACAGGCGCGCCGGGCCGAACCCAGAAGGGCACGCTCCAGCCCACGGCCAGGGTCCGTTGTCCCGGGAAGAGATTGCCCAGCGTCACCTCCACCGAGGGCTGTGCCCGAACCTCGGCGGCCGCCTCGTCGCCCTCGATGCCCTGCAGCAACGCCAGGTCCAGGTCGCCCGAGGCCAGCGCCACCTGTCCGCTCAGTCGCAGGGCGCCATCGAAGTCGCGCAGGCATGTCCATGCCGCCAGCAGTCCCCACGCCACGCCGCTCCAGGCCAGGCCCCGCTGCCACGAGATCGAGCGCTCGGTCAGCCGTGCGGCCGCCACGCCGATCGCGAGGGCGACGGGCGCCACCACCGGAATCAGGAAGCGCGACTGCAGATGCGTGAACGCCAGCCAACCGACCAGCGTGAAGGCCATCATCAGCAGGCTCGCCAGCGCCCACCGGCGATCGGGTCCGCGGCCACTCAGCCACACCATCGCCACCACTCCGGTCCATGGCAGCAGTCCCCAGAGCGGTTGCCATGGCTCCCCGGGCGAGGGGTTGGGTCCCAGGCCGAACAGGGGGCCCTGTCTCCACAGCGCGTGCAGTCGATCCAGCCACGCCGCCGTGGTGCCATGCGCCGCGTGCCATCGTGCCGCCTGCTCCGCCGTCCACCATCCTCCGGCGGTTGCGCCCCCCAGCGGAAACAGCGGATCGCCGGTGTGCCAGGCATTGCGAAGCAACCAGGGCGCGAAGGCCAGTGCCGCGGCCGCCACGCCAGCCAACGCCGTTCGGGCATCGGGCCGCGAGCGGTGCAGCATCAGCCATGCCGCCAGGCCACCGGGCACCACCAGCACCGCCGAACTCGCCTTGGATCCCACCGCCACGGCGGCGCCCAGGCCCAGCACCAGACCGGTGCGCCACGGGCCCTGCGTGACGCACGCGCCAAGCATCGCCGCGGCGCCGAGCAGCACGCCAGACTCGCTGTACGGAAGCGAGCCGGTCACCAGCAGCCATGGCGTGCCCAGGGCAGCGGCCAGGGTCACGGCGCCAGCCACGGTGCTTCCTGCCGCACGGGTGGCCACCCGGCCCAGCATGCATGCGGCCGTCAGCATCAGGGCGGCGTGCAGCATCTGACACGCCACGGCGGCGTCGCGCGGATCCTGACGGAGCGCCATCAGGTGCATGAAGGCGCCTTCGAGGAAGCTGGGGAATCCGGAGTAGGCCGCGTGGGGCAGGGGACGGATCGATCCGGCCTCGATCCACGACTTGGGCAACTGCAGGTGATAGCTCAGGGCGTCGTATCCACCGAACTCGGCATGCCAGAGGAATCCGGGGGGCACGGCGATCGCCGCCAGCATGACGCCGCAGGCCACGCCCACCGGCAGCGACGCCGCCACGGGCATGCGGGGTTCGGCCGGCCAGGTGCGAGTCCGCGCCAGCAGCCACCAGCCTGGCGTCAGC
>RFOC01000218.1 GCA_009926815.1 Planctomycetota bacterium | reverse complement strand
AACTTCGCCGGAGGGCAGGAATGCCGAAATCCCGCCGGAGAAAGCCGCAGCCGCCCGGATCCGGGGCATGGTGGAAGTCCCGATCGTCGCGTTGGGGCGTCACAGCGTGTGGCGCCCCAGACGGACCCGGCGAGGGGAACAGGAGACACCCATGCGACAGATGCAATGCACCGCGGCCGTGACGCTCGCCGCAACACTGATGGCCGGATCCGCCCAGGCCGTCGTCGTGCTCACCAATGGCGAATCGATCAACATGGCCACGCTCATGGGCCAGGGCAGCGACCGGACCGTGATCATCGACGACAAGATCTTCCACTTCGACTCGCTCACCTCGACGGTGTTCCACGCGAACGACTTCACCCTGACCGCCTTCGTCTCGGCCAGCGTGAACCAGTGGGGCCTGCACAACGTGGGCTTCGACCTGATCGGGCCGTTCGGGGACGGCACCCCGGGTGACGGCATCGGCCACGAGATGAACCTGCAGTATTCGGTCGCGGTGCGACCGGAGTGGTACGCCCAGGACGTGCGTCTCTGCGACACCCATCTCACCTTCAATGGCTCCGCGTTCGGCTCGGGGTCCTACGCCCGGGTGGACGAGACCGTGTGGGACCTGGACACGAACACCTTCCTGGGCGCCCTGGCGGTCTATGACCACGCGGGCCTCTTCCAGCGCTACGAGGACGAGAAGAACTGGTGCGACATCCACGGCACCCACGGCTACCGCGCGTTCGAGGTGAACAAGGACCTGAAGTTCTTCGCCCGCACGGGCCAGGACTTCGCCACCGCCTCGTTCGTCCGGCAGGAGTTCAGCCAGATGATGGCGCCCACGCCCGGGGCCCTGGCCCTGATCCTGGTTGGCGCGCGCTCCGCCACGCGACGGCGCCGCTGAACCGGCCCATGCAGCCGGGTCGGGGTCCCCTCGGGGGCCCCGATCCGGACGGGCGCGTCAGACCATGGTCTCGGCGCGGACCACCCGGTCGAAGGTGGCCTCGTCCACGTGGCCCAGCTCCAGGGCCGCGGCCTTCAGGGTGATGTGCCTCTTGTGGGCGTGCTTGGCGATGGCCGTGGCCTTGTCGTAACCCACGATCGGGGCCAGCGAGGTGACCAGCATCAGGCTCTCGTGCAGCAGGTGCGCGATGCGGCGCTCGTTCGCCTGGATGCCCTCCACGCAGAACTCCCGGAAGGCGGCGCAGGTGCCCGCCAGCAGCTCGCAGCTGTGCAGCACGTTGAAGGCGATGACCGGCTTGAACACGTTCAGCTCGAAGTTGCCCTGGCTGGCGGCGAACTGCACCGTGGCGTTGTTGCCGAACACCTGGGCGCACACCATGGTCATGCTCTCGCTCTGCGTGGGATTCACCTTGCCCGGCATGATGCTGCTTCCGGGCTCGTTCTCGGGAATGATGATCTCGCCGATGCCGCAGCGCGGACCGCTGCTGAGCCAGCGGATGTCGTTGGCGATCTTCATGAGCGCCGTGGCCAGCACGCCCATGGCCCCGTGCGCCTGGACCATGGCCTCGTGACCGGCCAGCGCCGCGAACTTGTTGGCCGCGCTGGTGAAGGGAATGCCCGTGGCTGCGGCCAGCCGCTTCGACACCGCCTCGCCGAAGCCCTTGGGGGCGTTCAGGCCGGTGCCGACCGCCGTGCCGCCGATGGCCAGGTCCCGAACGCCGGGCAGGCTCTCGCGGATCGCGCGCAGGGCCAGATCCAGCTGGGCCACGAAGCCGCTGAAGGCCTGGCCCAGCGTGAGCGGCACCGCGTCCTGCAGATGGGTGCGACCGATCTTCACCACCCCGGCGAAGGCCTGCGCCTTGGCGTGCAGGGCGTCTCGCAGCTGCTGCACGGCGGGCAGCAGCCGACGCTCCAGCTCGATGGCCGAGGCCACGTGCATGGCCGTGGGGAAGGTGTCGTTGCTGCTCTGGGACATGTTCACGTGATCGTTCGGGTGCACGGGCTTCTTCGAGCCGCGCTGCCCCCCCGCCATCTCGATGGCGCGGTTGCTGATGACCTCGTTCACGTTCATGTTGCTCTGCGTGCCGCTGCCGGTCTGCCAGACGCTGAGCGGGAACTCGGCGTCGAGACGGCCGGAACTGACTTCCTTCGCCGCGGCCACGATCAGGTCGCGCAACGCCTTCGGCAGCTGGCCCATGTCGGCGTTGGCCTCCGCGCAGGCGGCCTTCAGCAGGCCAAGGGCATGCACGATGGCCAGCGGCATTCGGTCGCCGAACGGGAAGTGATGGTGCGACCGCTCGGTCTGGGCGCCCCAGTAGCGGTCGGCGGGCACCTCGATGGGGCCCATGGCGTCGGTCTCGGTTCGCGTGGCGGCCTTGGCGTGCTGGCTCATGGTTCGGGTCTCCGTGAAGCCGCCAGTCTAGTCCGCTCGCGGATCACCTCGCGGGCGTGCCGAAGTCGAGGATCTCGCTCCGCTTCCAGTGCGGCTTCCACTTCTCCACCAGCGCCGTGTGACGCGGGTGATCCAGGTAGGCGCGATAGTCGGATTCCGTCTCGAAGCTGGTGATGAAGCCCACCGTGTACCAGTCCGCCAGACCGGGCCGCCCCGTGTCCACGCGAGGACCCATGTCCCACCGCCGAAGCGACGGGATGGCCTCGAACGCCTCGCGGGCATCGCGCATCATGGGCTCGGCCAGCTTCGGATCATCCAGCTGGACCAGCACCACGTGCTGCAGCGCGGGGGCCGGATCACCGGCCGGCTTCACGCGCATCCGCATGCCGCCGCAGGACACGCCGCCGAGCGTCAGGCCGACCAGGAGCAGGAGACGAATGGTCATGGCTCCACTCTACCCCGTCGTTCCGTAGCATGCGGCGAAGGAGATTCCCATGACCCCCGAAACCACCACCGCGTTCAAGCAGCTCTACGCCGCCAGCCTGAAGCCTGGCGTGCTCGACCTGAAGACCAAGGAACTGATCGCCCTTGCCTGCGGCGTCAGTCGCCTGTGCGATGGCTGCGTGCAGCATCACGTGAAGGCTGCCAAGGCCGCCGGCGCGAGCCTGGACGAGATCCACGCGGCCCTGGATGTCTGCATTCTCATGGGCGGCGGACCGGCCAACGTGTACGCCCGCAAGGCGCTCGAGTACTGGAACGCCGGTTGAGCGATGCGCGACAAGGCCACCATCATCCGCGACTGGCTCCCCCGCTACACCGGGCGGTCGCTGAACGAGTTCGGCCAGTACGTGCTGCTGACCAACTTCAGCAACTATGTCGAGGCCTTCGCCACGAAGTTCGGCGTGCCCGTGATGGGACGTGACCATCCCATGCTCTCCGCCACGGCGGAGAACATCACCATCATCAGCTTCGGCATGGGCAGCGCCATGGCCGCCACCGTCATGGACCTGCTGGGCGCCGTGGAGCCCAAGGCGGTGCTGTTCCTGGGCAAGTGCGGCGGACTGAAGAAGACCAAGCTGGGTGACTTCGTGCTGCCCATCGCGGCCATTCGCGGCGAGGGCACCAGCAATGAGTGGATGCCGCCCGAGGTGCCGGCGCTGCCCAGCTTCCGCCTGCAGCGCG
>RFOC01000217.1 GCA_009926815.1 Planctomycetota bacterium | reverse complement strand
GTCGCCCTTCCTCACGAGCGTGGTCACCGAGCCGGAGGTGAGGTCGACCTGGAAAACGCCGTCGCACCCGTTGTCGGTGATGAACATGGTGCGGCCATCCTCGGTGAAGGCCAGCTGGATCGGGTGCTTCAGGCCGTGACTCGCGTCGGCCACGATGCGCGTGCGCCGTCCGGTGGCGGTGTCGTAGGTGCTCACGCGCGAGCCGGTCCGATCGCAGACGTACAGCAGGCCGTCGGGTCCGAAGGAGATGCCGCGCACCTCGCCGATGCCCTCCGGACTGCTCCGGGCGTTGGGCACGATGACGCCCGGGGCCAGGTCGGCGAGGTGGTTCATGGCGGGTGGGGGCGAGAGCGGCGTGCCCGCGTCGGGCTGGCCCACCCCCACGTACCGGGTCACGGTGTTCGTGTCCTGGTTGCTCGCGTACACCTGCCCATCGGGCCCGATGGCCATCTGGTAGGCGTGCACCATGGCCGGATTCTTCGGCCCCTGCACGCAGAAGTTCTCCACGAACGGGTAGACGCCATCCGCGCCCTTGGGACCGAAGCGCAGGATGCGCGTGTCCTTCGAGAAGGCGTTCATGGCCAGGAAGCCGCCGCCAGGCAGCGGCGTCAGGCCGCGCAGGTCGTGCGGGGCCAGTCCGGCGCCGGCCTCGGGCACGGTGCCGTTCACGGGACCCTTCAACTCGCCCTCGCCCGTCAGGCCCCAGATGCCCTGGGGCTTGCCGTCCTCGCCGTGCATGGTGAGCAGCCACTGCACGTCGCCGGGCTTGGCGGAATGGTCATGCACGCGCTTGTCGGCCTTGTCGGGCGTGGGTGCGGCGTCCCCATCCTTGGCGTCATCCTTGTGCCGATGCTTCCTGGCAGGCTCGGTCTGCGATCCGGCGTCCGTCGCTGGCGCGTTCGCCGCGGGCGCCTGACGGGCCTCGTCGGCGGTGCGTCTCGGCGGCTTCGTGTCGCCACAGGCCACCAGCAGGAGGGCGGTCACGACCAGCGGAAGGAGACGAAGCGGGTGCATGGGGATCCTCGATTCGCGATGGGCGGCGTGCACCCGGGAAGATAGCCTTGCGCGCATGAAGCTCCGCCTCCTCGCCGTGACGATCGTCCTGGCCCTCGCACCCGCGGCGCTGGCCCTGACCGGCGACAAGGCGGCCCTGCTGCCGCAGCTCTCGCAGCGAGCCTCGCCGACCAACGGCGGTTCCTTCGAGCGACTGATCGCCAGCTTCGAGCAGTTCAGCCACGTGTGGTTCATCGCCCGGCTGGCCGCGGGGCTGGTGCTCAGCGTGGCGCTGGCGGCCTTCATCGCGGCGCATCCCCGGCGCAGCACTCGCCTGGATCCGCTGAGCGACCTGGAGGAGCGCAAGACGCTCATCCTGATGGGCATGGTGGGCGCGGTGGTGGCCGAGTTGGTCAGCGTGGACAGCGCCATGGCGCTGGTGGTCTTCGGCATCGGCGGACTGATCCGCTTCCGGACCGTGCTCCGAAACCCGAAGGTCACGGGCAAGGCGATCCTGGTGGTGCTCATCGGCCTGGCCTGCGGCCTGGGCGAGTTCGCCACCGCCATCTTCGTCACGCTCTTCGCGTGGATGCTGGTGCACTGGCTGGAGAGCCACATGAGCGCCAGGCTGAAGGTGCGCGTGGGTGATCGAGCCCTGCTGCCGGAGGCGTACAAGACCATGCTGGAGACGCTGGCCCGCGCGCGCTGCCGCGTGAAGAGCAGCATGATCGCGGATGGCAAGAAGCAGATCGTCGCCATCGTGCACTTCCCCGCGGGTCTGGATCCCAAGGCGATCGAGGCGGACCTGCATGCGGCGCTGCCCCGGGGCGGCGAGGGCTGCGAGGTGGAGATGGAGGTCGAGTGATTCCGCCGGACGCGCCCGGAGGGTCCAGGTGGTGATCGCGTCGGCCGTGGGCGGCCTCGGTGTGGACATCCGCGATGCGTCGGTGCGGCTCGGTGGCGCGGCGGCGCTTGGGCGGGCCACGCTCGGGGTGATGCCCGGCGAGTTCGTGGCCATCGTGGGCGATTCCGGGGGCGGCAAGACCACGCTGCTGCGCGCGATCGGTGGGCTGGTGCCGCTCGCCGGCGGCACCATCCGCTTCCTGGATGCGCAGGGGACTCCGGTGGCCCCGGGTCCCAAGGACATCGGATTCTGCTTCCAGGAGGGGCGGCTGCTGCCCTGGCGCAGCGTGCTGGCCAACGTGGCGCTGCCGCTGGAACTGGAGGGCGTGTCCCGCGAGGCGAGGCTGGAGGCCGCCGCCGACATGCTGCGTCGCATGCGCCTGCAGGGCGTGGAGCGGCGCATGCCCGCCCAGCTCTCCGGTGGCATGCGCATGCGCGTGGCCATGGCCCGGGCGCTGGTGACGCGACCACGCCTGCTGCTGCTGGATGAGCCCTTCGGCGCGCTCGACGAGGTCACGCGCACCGCGCTCGATGAGGAACTGCTCTCCCTGGTGCGGCAATCGGGGGCCACGGCCGTGCTGGTGACGCACGCCATTCACGAGGCGGTGCTGCTGGCGGATCGCGTGTTCACGCTGCGGGGTCGACCCGGCGTGGGCCAGCCGCCGATCGCCGTGGATCTGCCGACCCGCGACGAGGCGGCCAGGGTGAGCGTGCGTTTCGCCGAGCTGTGTGCGCAGGTGCAGCGGTCCCTGCGGGGAGCCGCGGCATGATCCGTGCGCTTCGCGTGGCCCTGCCGCCGTTGACGGCCGCCCTGGCGGTGGCGGTGCTCTGGGAAGTCGCCGTTCGGATGCTGGCCGTGCCCGCGTACCTGCTGCCCGCGCCGTCCGCCATCGTGCAGGCCGCGTGGGATGATCGCGCCAGGCTTCTCGCGGGCACGCTGCAGACGGCCATGGCGTCGGCGGGAGGACTGGCCCTGGCGGTGGCGGCGGGCGTGCTGCTGGGCAGCGCGCTGGGCGCCAGCCGTGGACTGCAGCGAGCCTTCTATCCCCTGGCTCTGCTCTTCCAGATGGTGCCGCTGGTGGCCATCGCGCCGCTGCTGGTGATCTGGCTGGGGTACGGGCTTCGCAGCACCATGGCCGCCGCCGCCATCGTGGCGGTGTTCCCGGTGCTGGCCAGCACGCTCGATGGCATGCGGAGCACCGACACCGGGCTTCGCGAGATCTTCCGCATCCACGGCGCCAGCCGGCTGGCCACCTGGTGGAAGCTCGAACTGCCCTCGAGCGTTCCGGCCATCGTGACCGGCGCGAGGGTGGCCGCGGGGCTCGCCGTGATCGGCGCCGTGGTGGGCGAGTTCGTCTCGGGCTCGGCGGGCGAGGTGTCCCCGCTGGGCCTGGTCGTCACCGCCAGCATGCGGCAGTCGCGCACCGACCTGGTCTTCGCGGCGGTGGGACTCTCGGCCTGCGTGGGCTTCGCGCTCTTCGGTATCGTCGGCGGCCTCGGATGGCTGCTGCTGCGGCGGTGGCACGCCAGCGCCGAGCAGGAGGTCCGTTCATGAATCCCCGATCACTGGTCTGCGCGCTGGTCGCGCTGGTGCTGGTCGCGTGCGGCGACGGAGCCGGCAAGCCCTCCGGCCGCACGCGCATCTCGGTGCAGCTG
>RFOC01000216.1 GCA_009926815.1 Planctomycetota bacterium | reverse complement strand
CCTGCAGGCGGCCCGCCGCGGCTCGCAGCGACCCACCACCCTTCGCGATGCGCGCGAGCGGATCATCCGCGGCCTGCTGCTTGCCGCCGCCGTCTTCAGCGTGCTCACCACGGCCACGATCGTGGGGACCCTGGCCTGGGAGACCTTCCATTTCATCCGGCTGCCCGAAGTGACGCTGTCGGACTTCCTGCTGGGCACCACATGGAGTCCGCTGCTCGGTGCGGAGAAGCACTTCGGCATCTGGCCGCTGGTGTGCGGCACGCTGCTGGTGAGCGCGGTGGGCGCCGCCTTCGCGCTGCCGGTGGGCCTGATCACGGCGGTCTACCTGAGCGAGTACGCCCCACCCCGCGTGCGGGCCACGCTCAAGCCGGTGCTCGAGGTGCTGGCCGGCGTGCCGACGGTGGTGTACGGCTTCTTCGCGCTCATGGTGATCACGCCGGCGCTGCAGGCCCTCTGCACCTTCCTCTTCGGCCGACCCATCTTCCCCGGCTACAACGCCACGGGCGCCGGACTGGCGGTGGGCGTGATGATCCTGCCCATCGTGACCAGCCTGAGCGAGGACGCGCTGCGTGCGGTGCCTCGCGGCCTGCGCGAGGGCGCCCATGCCCTGGGCGGCACGAAGTTCGACGTGAGCGTGCGCGTGGTGGTGCCGGCGGCCCTGAGCGGCATCATGGCCAGCTTCTTCCTGGCCATCACGCGGGCCATCGGCGAGACCATGATCGTGGCCCTGGCGGCGGGCGGCCTGGCCCAGCTCACCTTCAATCCCGCCAGCGAGACCCAGACCATGACGGCGTACATGGTCCAGATCTTCCTGGGTGACGCCCCCGCGTTCGGCGTGGAGAACCTCTCCAGCTACGCGGTGGCCGCGGTGCTCTTCGTGATCACGCTGGTCCTCACCCTGGCCGGCAACCTGCTGCTCCGCATGTTCCGCGAGGAGTACGAATGACCGGCCGTCCACGATCCGCGGCGGCGCGGCTGCTCAGGAACCGGGTCTTCCTGGCCCTCTGCCTGGCCTGCACCAGCCTGGCGGTGCTGGCGCTGGCCATCCTGCTGGTCAGCGTGCTGGTGCAGGGGGTGCCCGGACTGCGGTGGAACTTCCTCAGCGAGTACGCCAGCCGGAAGCCCGAGCGAGCGGGCATCCTGGCCCCGCTGGTCGGGAGCGTGTGGGTCTGCGTCACCTGCATGCTGCTGAGCCTTCCCGTGGGCGTGGCCACCGCGGTCTACCTGGAGGAGTTCGCCCGTCGCACGCGGCTCAACCGCTTCATCGAGCTCAACGTCCGCAACCTGGCGGGCGTGCCGAGCATCGTCTACGGCATCATCGGCCTGACCGCCTTCAGCCGCATGTTCGGGCTGGTCGGATCGGCGGATGGGACGCCGGTCGTGCTGGGTGACCCGGACGGGTTCCTGCACATCGAGCTGCCCTTCGGTCAGAGCGTGCTGGCCGGCGGGCTCACGCTCATGCTGGTCATCCTGCCCATCGTGATCATCGCCTCGCAGGAGGCGCTGCGGGCCGTGCCGCGCGGCATGCGGCAGGCCAGCGAGGCCCTCGGGGCCACGCGATGGCAGACCACCTGGAAGGTCACGCTGCCCGCCGCGGCGCCCACCATCCTGACGGGCGCCATCCTGGCCATGAGCCGCGCCATCGGCGAGGCCGCGCCGCTGCTGGTGCTGGGCATTCCGCTGTTCATCGCCTCGACGCCCGAGAGCCTGATGGACCAGTTCACGGTGCTGCCCTTCCAGATCTACAGCTGGGCCAGCCGGCCCCAGTCCGCCTTCCATGACCTGGCGGCCTCGGGCATCATCGTGCTGCTCGCCGTGCTGCTGTCGTTCAACGCGCTGGCCATCTCTCTCCGACTGCGACTGCAAAGGAGCACCGCCTCATGAACCTCCCTGCACCCCCGAGCCCGGCCGCCGCGCCGCGACCCGTGACCTCCGTCGCGGCCTCCGATGCGACACCGGCGGCCACCTGCGTCCAGGCCCGCGGCTTCAACGCCTGGTACGGGACGCACCGCGCCCTCCAGGATCTCTCCCTCGACATCCCCCACGAGCGGGTCACGGCGCTCATCGGCCCCAGCGGCTGCGGCAAGAGCACCTTCCTGCGCTGGATCAACCGGATGAACGACATGGTCAGCGGCGCCAGGGCCGAGGGCACGCTCACGCTGGACGGCGAGAGCCTGCTGGACGCGGGGCGCGACCTGGTGGAACTGCGCCGCCGCGTGGGCATGGTCTTCCAGAAGCCCAACCCCTTCCCCAAGAGCATCTACGACAACATCGCCTTCGGCCCCCGACTGCACCGGCAGATGACCCGGGCCGAACTGGACGACCTGGTGGAGCAGAGCCTCCGCGCGGCCGCCATCTGGAACGAGGTGAAGGACCGCCTGCACCAGAGCGCCCTGGGGCTTTCCGGCGGCCAGCAGCAGCGGCTCTGCATCGCCCGCGCCATCGCGGTGGGCCCCGAGGTGCTGCTCATGGACGAGCCCTGCTCGGCCCTGGATCCCCGCAGCACCGCCAGCATCGAGCAGCTGATCCGTGACCTGCGGACCCAGTTCACCATCGTCATCGTCACGCACAACATGCAGCAGGCCGCCCGCGTGAGCGACCAGACCGCCTTCTTCTACGAGGGCCGGCTGGTGGAATGCGGGCCGACCGATACCATCTTCACGAACCCGCGCAGCAAGCAGACCGAGGACTACGTCACCGGCCGCTTCGGCTGAGAAAGCAAGGACCCCGATGGCCGTCGACCTTCGCAACGAGATGGTGGAACTTCGCCGCAACCTGCTGGCCATGGGTGCGGCCGTGGAGCAGCGCGTCACGCGGGTGATCGAGTCCATGATCGAGGGCGACCTCTCGCTGGCCGAGAGCGTGAAGGCCGGCGACGCCGAGGTGGACCGCATGGAACTGGAACTGGAGGCCGACTGCATGCGGCTGCTGGCGCTGGCCCAGCCGGTGGCCGGCGACCTTCGGCTCATCCTGGCGGTGATCCGCATCAGCGGGCAGTTGGAGCGTGTGGCCGATCTCGCCCGGGGAGTGGCCAAGAAGCTGATCAAGGTCTCGGCCATCGAGACGCTGGCCATGCCGCCGGCCATGACCGACCTGGCCTTCGCCACCCGCACGCAGCTCAGCGACGTGCTGGCGGCCCTGGCCAACGAGGACGCGGCCCTGTGCCGGCAGGTGCGTCGAAGCGACCAGCGGGTGGATGACCTGTACAAGGAGATCCTGATCTGGGGCCGCGAGGAGATCCCCCAGCACCCCGACAGCGCCCAGGCCGCCATCGACATCCTGACCATCGCCCAGCGGTTCGAGCGGATCGCGGACATGACCACGAACATCGCCGAGGACGTGATCTTCATGGTCGAGGGCCGGGTGGTGCGGCACGAGGCCCACTGAAAGAGGGCCACTGAAAGAGGGCCACTGAAACAGGGCCTTGAGGGGGCCGGGAAATCCCGCTATCCTGCCTCCCCCCCAAGGAGCAGACCATGCACTATCCGCACAAGCTCAGCCGCATCAAGAAGGTCCGCAAGGTCGGCTTCCGGGCCCGGATGAAGACCCGCAAGGGCCGCAAGATCGTCAACCGC
>RFOC01000215.1 GCA_009926815.1 Planctomycetota bacterium | reverse complement strand
TCGGTGCCTCGGCCGAGGCGTTCACCTTGGCCAGATCCACGCGGGCGTCCGAGATCCGGGACGCCATGGTGGAGGCGCCGCAGCCGATGGGCAGCAGGGACAGGCAGGCGAGCAGGACGAAGGTGAACGAGCGGCGGATCAGGGTGGTGTTCATGGCGCCGACAGCATACGGAGCCATCGGGCATCGCGCAGGTCCGTGTCCGCCTCGTGACCCGGATCGGGCAGGGTCATGGCGGTGGGGCAGGGGCCAAAGGCCAGCAGGAGCGAGCCGATGTCGCCCGCATCCACCACGCCACTGCCATCGAGATCCGCCGGGCCGCCCGCCTGGCCGAACGCCAGCAGGAGCGAGCCGATGTCGCCCGCATCCGTCTCGCCACTGCCATCGAGATCGCCCGGACAGCATGAGGCGGTCAGGTCGCAGAGGCGGACCGTGACGAACTCGGCCGCCTCCAGCAGGCCGTCACCGTCACCCGCCGGGCACTGCTGCGCGGCGACCAGCGCGCCGGCGTTGGCGTTGCCGAAGGGCGCCGCCGCCAGCAGCACCTCATCCGGCATGGTCCCGAGCAGCTCGCGCAGGTTGATGGTGCCCTCCACGACGCCGCCGTTGGCGCCGGTGAAGGCCGCCTTCGTGGCCGCGAAGGTCTGGCTCTGCGCGGCATCGAACCAGCCGCAGAAGCCGTTGTCGTTCTCGTCGGCCAGGAAGGCCCTCCAGGTCATGGTCTGGCCACCCTTGGACCAGGGCGACGCGGTCAGCGCACCAGCCTGATCCGCCAGCAGCAGGAACACGTCACTGCCCTCGCCGGCATCCTGGGTGGCCACGTAGAGCACGTCGCCCTGCAGGCCGGCCCACACGTTGCGTCCGCTCCGGGTGGCCACCGAGGTGGCGCCTGCATCGAGCGTGCCGTCCATCTGCCAGGTGGGTTGCGTGCCACCCTGCACGGGGAAGTGCCAGTCCTGGCCGCCGTTGTTGTCCCAGGTGCCGGAGCCGTTGTTGAACACCAGGTCAAGCTGCGTGGCCGACGCGGGCACGCTGACGCTGCAGCTCCACTTGCCGTCGGTGCCGCGGGTCATGGCGACATCCGGCGAGATCACGCTGCCCCACGCGTTGAAGCCCACGTGCGCCTTCACGCTGGTGGCCGAGGCCAGCGCCCGGCCCGCCGCGTCGTAGGTGACGGTCACGCTGGCACCGGCCTGCACGGGCGAGGGCGAGACCGCGACCACCGTGCCACCACCGCCGCCACCGCCACCACCACCGGTGCCGTCGGACTCCCCGACCCACACGTGCTGGATGGCGCTTCGCTTCACGTTGCCCCGCGCATCGGTGGCCTCCACGTGGTAGTCGACCAGCTTGCTCCGGAGCCCCGTGATCCTGCCCACGCACCGCTTGGCGATGGCGCCCGGCATCTCGAAGAAGTCGATGCTGCCGTCGTTGAGCACGTTGCCGGCCGGGAAGTCGCTCACGGTCATGGGCACGCTGACCCAGGCGCCCACCTCGCTGCCGCCCGCGTAGGTCTCGTTCTGGTTGCTCGAGAGCGGGTTGGCACCATCCACGTCCACGCGGTACTTCAGGGTGACGTTCGAGAGTCCGCTGGCGTCATGCACGAAGGTCCACACCGCGAAGTCCCCCGAGAGGGTCCGCGACTGGTACTTGTGGGCTGGACCATAGTTGAGACCACCCGGGTTCCACGGCCATCGCTGCGGCAGCCAGATGGTCGGTGCGGTGCGATCCTGCGAGCCGTTGCCGATCACCGGCAGGGCCTGCGCGTTCGCCTCGTTGCAGGCGATGGTGGGCTTCACCTCCATGTCCAGGGCCGTGCCGTAGTACATGTAGCCCGAGTTCAGGCTTCCCAGGAAGAAGTGCCAGGCCCGCTCGCTGGCCCGGCTGCCGGACTGCGGGCGAAGCACGTGGCTCATGCGGACCGGCTGGCCTGCATCCGTCTGGATCTGCTCCGCGGTGTCGACCAGGTTCTGCGTGGCCGTGATCACGGCCCAGTTGCGGATGTCCTCGGCCCAGCCGTTGTCCACGTCCACCTCGCCACTGGCGTTCATGGGTGGCCAGTTCCAGTTCAGGAACTGCGGAGCGCCGAAGTCGCCGTCCGCGTTCACCCAGGCGCCATCCTCCACGTGCACCACGTCGGTGGCGGGCACCGGATGATCGGCCAGGTACTTCTGCACCATGGTCGGCACGTAGCCGGAGCCGCTGGCGCTCGAGACGATGTTGGGCACCGCCTCCATGTAGTAGCTGTAGCCGCCGCCCCAGGCGTTGTCCCCGTCGTGCGCCAGCACCAGCAGTTGCGGCCGGCTGCCGGGGTTCCTCGCCTGGAGCGTGTCCAGGTGGTTCAGCGGCAGGGGGTTGTAGCCATCGAGCCAGCCCAGACTCTGCGAGCACGGCACCACGATCACGCTGCTCTCCACGCCGGTGTCGGGGTTCACCCACTTGGCCCGGTGGGGCGTGAAGGCCAGCGGCATGGCCTCGGCGGGTCCGCAGCCGCGACTGATGGAGAGCCGGAACCAGTCCACGCCCGCGGGGTTCACCTGGTCGGCCTTGTTGGGCGGGTCGCAGTTCACGCCGCCGCTGCCCAGCTGCACCGGGAAGTCCGGGCACGCACGGCTGATCTTCTCGCCGCTCACGAAGGTCCACTGGATGCCCGCCTCCGCCAGCAGCGGGATGATCCGCTCGCTGAAGGCCATCTCGCTGGGGAAGAAGCCCTTGGAGATGGTGGGCGAGGCGGCGAAGGCCTCGGGATGGATCAACTGGTAGAGCGCCAGCTCCTTGCGGATGGTGCTCTCCTCGCAGAGCGGCAGCAGCGCGTGGTGGAAGCTGAACTGCACGATGTCCATGCGCGGCACGTTGGTGCCCGCCGTGGCGGTGCTCCATCCGCGACTCTCGCGCCAGCCGGCGTGCCAGTTGGTGGAGTAGCCCAGCTGGCCGCCCGCCTCGGCGAAGCTCTGGATGTTCTCGATGAGTCCGCCGCTGAAACTGACCTGGGCTCCGGCCTCGGGGCTCCAGCGGATGGCGTTCACGCAGTCGCGCGGACGCCACTGGTACGCCGCCACGCGGTCATCCAGGCCGAAGATGCCGCGCAGGTCGTTCTGCGGGTTGGTGGCACCGCCATCCTTCCGAAGGATGCTCTGCCAGGCGCGCTCGTACCGGCCGCCATTGGCGTCGGGCCAGTAGATGGGCTGCTCCATGTGCCAGAGCCAGGTCAGGTGAAGCTTCTGGCTCTGGGCAAGTGCCGAGGTGGCGGGCAGCAGGGCGGCCAGGGCAGCCGCATGCAGGGTGGGGTGCCGCATGAGACCCTCAATCTAGCCCCAAAGCGAAGGAATCCAAGACCTTTTGGAGGCGATTCAGGGACCGCTCCACGCAGGTCCGAGAAACGCGTCCGGAGGCGATGGCTTCCGAGAGCGCCTCGATCACGCGGTGCTGGCGATCGGGCTTGTGGCAGATCAGGATCTGGTCGCAACCGGCCTCGATGGCCCTGACCCCGGCCTCGCCCATCTCGAAACGGTCGGCGATGGCCTGCATCTCGAAGTCGTCGGTGAAGACGAGCCCATCGAAGCCCAGCCGCTCGCGGAGCAGGCCGGTG
>RFOC01000214.1 GCA_009926815.1 Planctomycetota bacterium | reverse complement strand
TCGACCTGCTTCTGGCCACCGACCCCTTCGTGGGCGACGAGGATCGCGTGGTGCCGACCTGGCGGTGCGAGTCCGATCCCTTCGAGATGGAGATCGGATCGGGCTGCGGACTGCGGCGAATCGATCCGCATCGGGGCCTCTACCTCCGGTTGGAGAACCCGCGCGAACTGGACCAGGGCCGGGGACGCGTGAGCCCCGTGCGCCACGGCGTGCACAGGATGGTCTCGGAAGGGATCGAGATGCGCTCGGGCGGGCGATGCGTGACCGTGGCGATGCGTTCGGATCGACTGCAGCGGATCAGGTGAACGCGTCCGCGACGAGCGCCATCCACGCGATGAGCGCGCACGGCAGCTTGGCCAGCGAGCCGAGCACGCGACCGATGACGGCGCCGGTGGCGGGTCGCATGGCCTCGCCCGCGCTGCGTCCATGGAAGGCGGTCTCGCCGATCACGGCACCGGCGGCCACGCCCAGGAGCGCCCCCGCCACCGATCCGACGATCGGCACGGGAATGAGCAGCGTGCCGGCGATCACGCCGACCAGGCCACCGATCATGCTGCCCGCCATGCCGGCGCGGCTTGCCCCTCCGGCCCGCGCGCCCAGCGAGGCGGCCACGAACTCCAGCAGTTCACCGGCCGCTGCGGCCGCGGCGGCCACCGCGAGCGACGTCAGGCCGAACGGCAACGCGCTTCCCCCGGCGAGCATGACCGTCACGTCCACGGAACCGGCGACGCCGATGAGCATCCAGGCCCCGGGCACGCCGATCGGCGTGAGGAGCGTCACCAGCAGGCCCACCACCGCGAAGACCGTGGCACCGGCGTACTGCAGCCAGATCATCGCGAGCCTCCGAGCAGCCGCAACTCGTCCCGAAGGATGGCCGCAAGCTCGAAGTTCTCCGCCGCGACGGCCGCCTGAAGCCGTCGCTCCAGTTCCGATCGCTCGCTCGAGGGCAGCTTGAGCGTCAGCGCGTCCAGCAGCCCCAGCAGCATGTCGATCTGCGGAACCTCGCGCGGTCCGGTGGCGGCGCAGGCCCGCTGCACGGCCGCAAGACCCGCCTCGATCGCGCGCCGGGCCAGGTCGCGCCGTCCCACGGCCATCGCCAGCGATGCCTCGGCCCTGGCCTGCATGGCCAACTCGTGCACGCGCCAGTTCTCCAGCCGACCCCGATCCTCCGCCCGTTCGGACCGCTCGGCCACCAGGTCGAGGGCCTGCATGTTGTCCAGCGCGTCACGACGCGCCCGAGGCCAGTCCTGCAGGGCGGCGCAGGCCACCGCCCGCTGCCTTCGCTGGGCCATCTCCGACGCCAGATCCTGGACCGCCGCGGCATCCAGTCGCACGGTGCCATGGCTGGAGAACCAGGCCAGGGCCGAGGGGGCGTCCCGATAGGCCAGGCCGTCCGGACGCCCGTCCGCCTCCATCTGGATCAGGCCCAGTTCCAGGCGGACCTGGATCAGGGACCGGCCATCAGCGGCCTGGATGGCCCGGACATCGAGGTTGCCGGGCCGCCAGGGCCATTCCCGAAGCCAGGGGGTCAGGTCGGTCATGGCCGTCGGGAATGCTAACCGCACAAAATCCGCATCTTCAGGTGGTGGCACCACCCCACCCCGCCGATCTACCATGCCCAGCCCGCGGGTCCACGAAGTCCATGCCCCGATCAAGCGCCCAATCCGATCTGCACGTCTACATGCGTCAGATCAACGAGGTGGCCCTGCTCACTCCCGAGGAGGAGAAGGAGCTGGGGTGGCGCATCATCAACGATGACGACCAGGATGCCAAGGAGCACATGATCAAGGCGAACCTGCGCCTGGTCATCGCCATCAGCAAGAACTACTCGCACCGTGGCCTGGCCCTGGCCGACCTGGTCGAGGAAGGCAACATCGGCCTCATCCGGGCCGTCGAGGGCTTCGATCCGGCGCAGGGCGCCCGCTTCAGCACCTACGCCAGCTGGTGGATCAAGCAGGCCATCAAGCGCACGCTGATCAACGCGGTGCAGCCCATCCACATTCCGGCGTACATGGTGGAGTTGATCGCTCGCTACAAGCAGCAGCAGCGCCGCTTCGAGGAGGAGCATGGCCGTCAGCCCAGCATCCAGGAGCTGAGCCACGCCATGGGCATCCCGGTCAAGAAGCTGGAGATCGTCAAGCGAGCGGTCAAGGCGCGGAATGCGCCCACCCAGGCCCCGGTGAAGGACGATGGCGACACCGTCGACTTCAGCGACCTGTTCGAGGACAACCGCACGCCCGATCCCGAGCGCAAGGTCACCGACCGCGAGGACCTGGGCTTCATCCTCAAGCTGCTCGATTCCATCGACCAGCGCGATGCCCGCGTGCTTCGCCTGCGGTTCGGCCTCGAGGGTCAGGAGCCGCTCACGCTGAAGCAGATCGGCGAGACCGTGGGCCTGACTCGCGAGCGGGTTCGACAGATCGCCGAGGAGGCCCTGAAGAAGCTGCACACCCGCCTGACGGACGCCCGACCGAGCCAGTGGGTGCGGCCGGAGGGCGAGGCGCCGCCGCCGCCGCCCGCCAAGCGCCGTGGTCGTCCGCCCGGAAGCGGCAAGAAGAAGAACCCGCCGGCGGCCTGAGCCGGCTCAGCGCACCGTCTTGATGAATGGCATGGGGGTGACCGTGGCCGGCACGCGCTCACGACCCAGATCCACCTCGAGCGACGGCCTCGACTCGGCCACGCCGCGCTCGACGATGGCCATGGCGATGGGACGATCGAGCGTCGGACTCAGGCAGCCGCTGGTCACGGCGCCCACTTCCGTGCCGCCCTGCATCACCTTCATGCCCTGCCTCGCGCTGCGGCGACCCTCAAGCGTCAGGCCCACGAGCCGTCGCTTCGGACCGCCCGCGGCGGCGATGGCCTTGAGCGCCTCCTGCCCGATGAACGTGCCCTCGCGCTCGTCGCCCTGGCCCTTGTCCAGCTTCACGGCGAAGTCCAGTCCCGCCGTCAGCGGATCGATGTCCTCGCCGATCTCGTGGCCGTAGAGCGGCATGCCCGCCTCCAGGCGAAGCGAGTCTCGCGCGCCCAGGCCGCAGGGCTTCACCACGCCCTCCGCCTTGCCCATGTCCTTCAGGAACAGGCCCAGCGCCATCTTCGCCATGCCGGAACCCAGGATGATCTCCACGCCATCCTCGCCGGTGTAGCCGGTGCGGCTCACGAGCAGCTTGACCACCAGCAGGCTCTTCTCGGTGAAGCGGTAGCGCTTCAGCGTGGGGATCTCGCGGCTGAAGCCGCCGATCAGCTCCATGGCCTTGGGCCCCTGGATGGCCACCATGGCGGTGCTCTGGGTCTGGTCCTCCATGCGGAAGGCCATGTCGCCCTTCTGCGCCTCGAAGTGCCTCACCAGCTTCTCGCGGTTGCTGGCGTTGCACACCATGAGGTACTCGTCCTCCTCCAGGCAGTACACCAGCACGTCGTCGTGGCAGCCGCCTCGCTCGTTGCACACCAGCGAGTAGCGCACCATGCCCCGCTGCATGCCCAGGATGCCGCGGGTGCAGACCCGGTCCAGGAAGCGGCGGGCGTGGCGGCCGGTGAACTTCAGGCGGCCCATGTGGCTCACGTCGAAGAAGCCGGCGCTGCTGCGGCACCACCGGTGCTCGTCCAGGATGCTGC
>RFOC01000213.1 GCA_009926815.1 Planctomycetota bacterium | reverse complement strand
CGCGCATCGCAAGACACGCATCAACGCCAGGGAGATACCAAACCGTGTGCTGTAGGGCGGTCAATAGATTCGGGTTGGCAAACGGCATCGGAACTCGGTCCTTGCTCGACACGGCTTCCCAGAGATCGGAGAGATTCTGCCCACGAAGCAGGTCAAGCCACTGCTGCACCTCGGTTTCGTGGATGAACGTCGGCGTGCCCGAATCCCTACTGGTACGGAAAAACTCGGTGAGCGAGAACTCGGACAGATTGTTCAACGCCACTTCCCGCAACTTGTCCGGCATCTCGTAGGCGAGCAGATGCATCTGCGGCAGCGATGCGTACGGATTCTTGCCGCCCTTCCAAGCCCGCTTTGCCCGCTGTTCGTCCGAGTACGTCCAGTTGTACACCTGATCCTCGAGAAACTCTCCCTCGGTTAGGGCTCGAAACGGGGTTCCCGAGAGGTACAGATAGTGCCCGACTCGGAGTCGCGACGAGAGTTCGTTCTCGATGCCCTCAACGAAACCTTCTTCCAGATCCGGGGTGGACACCTCGGCGGCCGCTCGGCGGAGCGGGGGGTGGGCCTGGACAACGCTGCCCGGACCCCGGTGGCACCGAAGAAGGGCGGAGTCGCCGGGCGTCCGGCAGCGGCGCGTGCGGGTCGTGGCGGCCGGAGGTCCTAGCATGCGCGGCATGCTCGCGTGTCTTCCCCTGATCGTGCTGGCGTGGATGACCGCGTCGCCTCCACCTGCGGCGCCGCATCCCGTGCGGGTCGCCGACGTGCGGTGGTGCCGAATGCCCGAAGCGTGGGGTTCCGGCGCCGCGCTGCTGGTTCGCTTCGAGGTGGAGCGGCCGTGGCACATGTACTGGATGAACCCGGGTGACAGCGGCGCGCCGCCGGTGGCGAAGGCCACCCTGCCCGCGGGCTGGAAGCTGGGCCAGCCCATCTGGCCACGGCCTCGCACGCAGCAGACGGATGGCGAGACCGTGCTGGTGCACGAGGGCACGTGGGGCTGGATCGTGCCCGTGCAGGGCGAGACCGCGGGGCAGGCGCCCGACTTCCCGGTGCAACTGGACCTGAGCTGGATGGTGTGCCGCCAGACGTGCACGGTGGGGAAGACCTCCGTGCGCGTGCCTGCGCCATCCGGCACCCTTCCTCCGTGCCCCACCGAGGTGGGCGGTGCGCCCTTTCCACTGAAGCCGCAGGCGGATGATCTGGTGGCGGTGCAGGACGGCTCGCTCCGATTGCGGTGCCAGGCCCGCGGTCGGATGTCCGCCCGGTTCATCCAGGCCACGGATCCCGGTGTGCAGCTCGAGCAGGGCATGTCGGTGCCCGCTCAGGTCCGGGAGGGCGTGGCCACCCTGGACGCCCCGCTGCGGGTGCGGGCGCAAGATGCGGATGGGCATGCGCTTGCGGTGCGGGGCCTGCTGCTGCTGGGCGATCGTCCCGGGGATCCCTGCATCTGGATCGAGCGGGGCGTGCCGGTCCCCGGGAACGCGGGCAGCCCCGCGCCCTAACCTTCACCTTCCACCTCTCAAGGAGAACCCATGCAGAAGAACCGTCTGATTCCGTTCATCGCCGCCTCCGTGCTCGCCTTCGTCGGGGCCTCGCTGGCCGTGGCCGCCGAGAAGGAGAAGGATCGCGGTGCGGAGATCGGCAAGACCGCGCCCGAGTTCAGCCTGCCCACCGCCGACGGCAAGACCGTCAGCCTGGCGGACTTCAAGGGCAAGACCGTGGTCATCGAGTGGTTCAGCCCCTACTGCCCGTACAGCGGCCTCTCGAGCGACAACAGCTACTGGAGCACGGGTCGCGCGAAGAGGACCATCGACGCGATCAAGGAGGCGGACGCCTCGGCCGTGTACCTGTGCATCAACAGCACCCATGACGGCTACGACGGCAAGGACGAGAAGACCAACGGCAAGGACAGCCTGGCGGCCATCGCGGGCAGCCCGGTGCCCGTGCTCATGGATGCCTCGGGCAAGGTCGGTCATGCCTACGGCGCCAAGAAGACGCCGCACGTGTTCATCGTGGACGGTGCCGGCGCCATCGCCTACATGGGCGCACCGGTCAGCGAGGACGGCAAGAGGATGTACGCCGCCGAGGCGGTGAAGGCGATCAAGGCCGGCAAGAAGCCCGAGCCGAGCGAGACCAAGGCCTACGGCTGCGGCGTGAAGTACGCGAAGAAGGGCTGAGCCCTCGCCGCAACCCCATCAACCATGGAGCCCGGCCTCGTGGCCGGGCTCCTGTCTCTTTTGGGGGACCGTCCGGGCCGGTTCAGGCCTGGCCGGT
Organism: Planctomycetota bacterium; assembly: GCA_009926815.1. GTDB lineage: Bacteria > Planctomycetota > Phycisphaerae > Phycisphaerales > SM1A02 > SYAC01. The sequence goes on along the minus strand of RFOC01000213.1, from coordinate 1,362 downwards.
GGGCATGATGACGTAGACGAACTCCTGGCCCACGCGGAACACGCCCGGCTTGTTCGGGGCCTTCAGCTCCACGGTGATGTCCGGGCTGTCCACGATGCGCAGCGCCTCGACCAGGTAGTGGGGATTGAAGATGATGTCGATGGGCTGCCCCTGGTAGCCCTCGAGTGGCATGCTGATCTCGGCCTCGCCCACGTCGGGCGAACTGCCGCTGATCTTCAGTTCGGTGCCGGCGAAGCCCATCTTCACGCCCTTGCTCTGCTCGGTCGTCAGGATGCCGGCTCGCCGCACGCTGGCGAGCAGCTGCTGGACATCGCAGGTGACCTTGCGATCGTGCTCCTTGGGAATCACGTCCTCGAACGGGGGGAAGGTCCCCTCGATCAGGTTGGTGTGCAGCGAGGCGGCCTCGGGTCCCTCGCCCACCCGGATGATCAGGCGGCCCTCCACGCGGGCCACCTGCACCGAGTCATCGGGCTGGGAAGCCAGGCGGTTGAGCAGCGTCATGGCCTTGGTCGGCACGATGGCCACGGTGTCGCCCTCGTTGGCGGCGGTGCAGTCGCCCCGGGTCACGACCAGGCGACGGCCATCGGTGGCCACCAGGCGGAGCCGCTTGCCCTTGCGCTCCATGAAGACGCCGCCCATGGCGAAGCGGGTGTTCTCGGTGGCCGCCGCGAACACGCTTCGGCTGACCAGCCGGCGGAGCGTCTCGGCGGTGATCGAGAATTCCGCCTTGGCGCCAGGGTCCTTGGGCGCGGGGAATTCCCGGGGGTCGAAGCCCAGGATGCTGAACTTCATGCGATCAGCCTTGATGTGGAGCGCCTGCTTGGCCGTCTCCAGGCTCACGGTCGCTCCCTCGCACTCGTTGATCACCTCGGCCAGTTTCTTGGCGGGCACCAGCGCCTCACCCGTCTCCTTCACCTCGACCGCCACCACCGGAACCTCCACGGCGATGTCCTTGTCGGCGGCCTGCAGCGACAGCCGGCCCTGGGTGGCCGAGAGCTTGATGCAGGAGAGGGCCGGGACGGCGGCTCGGGTGGCCACGACCTGCTGGGCGAGTTGGACGGCCGCGGCGAGCACGGCCCGGTCGCAGATGATCTTCATGCGGAATGCCTGTCTGCCATGGGTTGGGGTGGGCGGCCCGGATGGCCGCGACGGGCAGTGTAGCGATGAGCGGGGGCGACCCGCGGCGGGAGGAAGGCCACGGGCGGACCGCCTACCCTCGGGCCATGATCCTCCGCCTGCTGCGACTGGTGAACCGGCTCTACCCCTGGGTGGCCCTGGGCACCTACATGGTCGCCTTCGCGGTGGCGTTCGTCTGCGTCTTCACGTTCCCGCTGGGTGCGCTGGGGCTGGTGGTGCTCGGCG
>RFOC01000212.1 GCA_009926815.1 Planctomycetota bacterium | reverse complement strand
CGGGGCGGAGACCTTGGCGAGCGAGCCGCCGAACCTTCCGACGGGGGTGCGACGGGCGGCGACGATGACGGGGTGGCTCATGGGGTGCTCCTTGCGCGGGTGAATGGGGGTTGGATGGTAGCCTCGCCCCGCACGCATGAGCACCTCCAACGCAGCATCGGGCGGCTCGAACGGCCAGCCCCACCAGGCCCGCCGCGGCGTGGTCACCGACAACCTGACCAGCCTGCAGACCTTCATCCTGGAGGAGGAATCGCGCTTCCCGAACGCCAGCGGCGAGTTCAGCTGGATCGTGAGCGCCATCTCGCTGGCCGCCAAGATGATCGCCTACAAGGTGCGTCACGTGCGCCTGCAGGGGGGCGTGGGCAAGGAAGGCGACACCAACGTGCAGGGCGAGGAGCAGATCAAGATGGACGTGATCGCCAACGAGGTGATCATGCGGGTGCTTGGCAGCCGCAGTTCCATCGCGGTGCTCGGCAGCGAGGAGGACGAGCAGCCGACGATCCTGCGCAAGGGCACCGATGGCGGCAAGTACTGCGTGCTCTTCGATCCACTCGACGGCAGCAGCAACCTGGACACCGCCGTGGGCGTGGGCACCATCTTCACCATCCTGCGGAACGACCCCAACACGCCTGACGCGGTGCGCACGGTGTGCCAGCCCGGTCTGCAGCAGGTGGCCGCGGGGTACGTGCTCTACGGCAGCAGCACCGTGTTCGTGATCACCACGGGCCACGGCGTGCACATGTTCGAGCTGGACATGAGCGTGGGCAGCTTCCTGCTGGTGCAGCGCGACCTGAGGATGCCGCGCAGGAACAAGGTGTACTCCGTGAACGAGGCCTACACCGAGGGCTTCCCCGCGGGCTACCAGCGCTACCTGAAGTGGGCGCATGAGCAGGGCTACAGCAGCCGCTACATCGGCAGCATGGTGGCCGACATCCATCGCACGCTGGTGAACGGAGGCGTGTTCCTGTATCCGCCCACCCGGAAGCATCCCGGCGGCAAGCTGCGACTGCTCTACGAGGCCAATCCGATGAGCTTCCTGGTGGAGCAGGCCGGCGGCACCAGCGTGGACGGTTCACGCCGCACCATGGAGATCGTGCCCAACGAGCTGCACGCCCGCACCCCGCTCGTGATGGGCTCGGCCGAAGAGGTCGCCCACGTCCTTCATCACCTGCGCGGCTGATCGCCGCCATCCCACGGAATCGAATCATGCGATCCATCATCCCGATGATCCCGCTGTCTCTCGCCCTCGCCGCCTCGGTCCTCGCCGCCGATCCGCCGCTTCCCGCCACGCCAGGCCGTGGCTTCTTCATGCGGCCCGCGGTGCAGGGTGACCGCCTGGTGTTCATGTCCGAGGGCGATCTCTGGAGTGCCCGCCTGCCCGCGGACCTGTCGGCCCCGATCGAGGCCGCCCGACTCACCAGCGGCACGGGCACGGAGTCCGCGCCGGTGCTCTCGCCCGATGGTTCCCTGGTGGCCTTCGAGGCGGACTACGACGGCACGCCCGAGGTCTACGTGATGCCGGTGCGTGGCGGCTCGCCTCGCCGACTCACGTTCCATCCATCCATGGAACGGCCGCTGGCGTTCACGCCGGATGGACAGCGTGTGCTCTACCGCAGCGATCGCGCCAATCCGCTGGGAAGGAACGAGTTCTGGACGGTGCCGGTGGCGGGAGGAGCCAGCGAGCCCATGGGCATCGGCGAGGGGTCGCTGGCCTCGTTCGACCCGGTGTCGGGCCGAATGGCCTTCAATCCCTGGAGCAACGAGGCGTGGAGCTGGAAGCGATACCGCGGCGGCACGGCGCCGGAGGTCTGGATCGCGTCCGCGGATCGGAAATCGTTCACCCGACTCACCAGGACGCCGGAGAACGAGCTGTTCCCCATGTGGGTGCAGGGCCGCGTGTGGTTCCTCTCCGACACCGACGGCGTCATGAACCTGTGGAGTGACCGGCCCGAGGGCGGTGACCGGAAGCGTCACACCGACTTCGGTGCAGGGCAACTGGACGCCGCCTGGGCCAGCGCCGATCCGGCCCGCGAGGGCACCCGCATCGTGTTCACGCGCGGGGCCGACGTCTGCCTCTTCGACGCCCAGAACGGCAGCCTGCGCACGCTCGATCTTCGTCTGGTGGGTGACCGCTTCGCCGATCGCCTGCGCAGCCGTGCACCCATGGAGGATGCGACCTCGTTCACGCTGGGTCCGGACGCGGCGACCCTGGCCATCGAGAGCCGCGGCGAGTTCCTGATGGTGCCGCTGGGGCAGGTGCCGAGCGAGCATCCGGTCCGCGCCGTGCAGCTGCCGGGCACGGGCTCGCGCGAGCGTGGCGCCGCGTGGGTGGAGGAAGGCATCGCCTGCGTGACCGACGCGGAGGATGGACAGCGTCTGGTGGTGCTCGATCCGGAGGATCCGGCGGCGAAGCCCCGTGAACTGCTCCGCAGCGAGACGTGGCTGTTCGATCCCGTGGCCAGTCCCGACGGCCAGTGGGTGGGAGTGGCCGACAAGACCGGGCTGCTTCGCGCCGTGCGCGTGGAGGACGGCACGGTGGTGGAGGTGGCGCGCAGCGATGGCGACCCGCTGCGGGACTTCCGGTTCAGCCCCGATGGTCGGTGGATCGCCTGGACGCATCCGCTGCCGAGCGGCGTGGGCCAGGTGCGCCTGAGGAACCTGGAGACGGGCGAGACGGCTGCCGTCGGCGACGGCATGACGCATGACCACGATCCTCGCTGGGATCCCGCGGGCGCCTACCTGCACTTCCTCTCGGCGCGCCACATCGACCCGGTGATGGACGAGCTCGACCTCAACTTCGCCAACATCGGCGTCACGGTGCCGTGCGTGCTGCCGCTGAAGGCCACGACGCCGCCACCGTTCGCCGCGGAGGCGGAGGAGGCGGGCGTGGATCTGGTGGCGTGGGCCATGGGCGAACCGGTGCCGACCGGGAAGGATGGGGAGGACGAGGATGCCGCCCAGGCCGAGGCGGATGAACTGGAGATCGAGATCGACACCCGCGACATGGCCTCGCGGGTGGTCGCGCTGCCCGTGAAGCCCGGCCAGTTCGACGGCTTCGAGGCCATCCCGGGAGGCGTGATCCTTGGCCGCCGCGAGCCGGAGGGCGTGTCCGAGGTTCCGTGGCCTGCGCCGCCGCTGGGCGTTCCGGGCACCACGCTGGAGCGATTCGAGGCCCTCTCCGGTCACGCGGAGCCGCTGCTGGGCAAGATGCCCGTGTCCGCGTGGGCCATGGATCCATCGGCGACACAGGTGGCCGCGTGGGATGGTGCGCGGATGCGGCTGGTGATGGTGGACGGGTCATCGGCCGCTCCGGGTGGGGAAGACGCGGCGGGGGAAGGGCCCGGTCACGTCATCGACCTTTCCGGTCTCGCGGTGCAGGTGGATCCACGATCGGAGTGGCGCCAGATCCTCGACGAGGCATGGCGACTGCAGCGGGACTTCTTCTGGCGCAGCGACATGGGCGGCGTGGACTGGGATGCCGTGCGCCAGCGCTACCGGCCGCTGGTCGACCGCGTGGGCACCCGCGAGGAACTGAACGAACTGCTCGGCTGGATGGGCAGCGAGCTGGGCAACAGCCACGTCTACATCCACGGAGGCGAGACCTTCCGCAAGCCCGAATCGGTGAGCGTGGGCGTGCTGGGCGCGGATCTCGAGCGAC
>RFOC01000211.1 GCA_009926815.1 Planctomycetota bacterium | reverse complement strand
TCGCCCGTGGTAGAGGGTCTCGGTGATGGTGTTCTGGGGCATGACGCAGGGTTCCTTTCTCGATCTGCGGTGATGATGGAGTCGACCGCAGGATAGCGGGGAAACTCGACCATCAGCCGAGCACCGTGCTAGGCTTGCCGACCCATCACCCCCGATTCAGGAGCGAAGACCATGAGCACCGCCGCCTCCAAGTGTCCGTTCTCCGGCTCGTTCCAGCGCAACACGGTCGAAGGCGCCACCAACCGAACCTGGTGGCCCAATCAGCTCGACCTGACGCCGCTGGCCCGCAACTCGTCCCGCAGCGATCCCATGGATCGGGGCTTCGATTACCGCAAGGCGTTCGGCGGACTCGATCTGGACGCCGTGCGCAGGGACCTTCACGCGCTCATGACCGACTCGCAGTCCTGGTGGCCCGCCGACTGGGGTCACTACGGCCCGTTCTTCATTCGCATGGCCTGGCACAGCGCGGGCACCTATCGCGTCAGCGATGGTCGGGGCGGCGGGGGTTCGGGCATGCAGCGATTCGCGCCGCTGAACAGCTGGCCGGACAACGCCAACCTGGACAAGGCGCGTCGCCTGCTGTGGCCCATCAAGCGCAAGTACGGCAGGAGCCTCTCGTGGGGTGATCTCATGATCCTCGCCGGCAACGAGGCCCTGGAGTCGATGGGCTTCCGCACCTTCGGCTTCGGCGGCGGCCGCGTGGACCTGTGGGAACCCGACACCACCTACTGGGGCAGCGAGCGGCAGTGGCTGGCCGACCAGCGCTACCAGGGTGACCGTGTGCTGGAGAACCCGCTCGCCGCGGTGCAGATGGGCCTGATCTACGTGAACCCCGAGGGCCCCGGTGGCAACCCCGACCCCATGCTGGCGGCCCGCGACATTCGCGAGACGTTCGCCCGCATGGCCATGAACGACGAGGAGACCGTGGCGCTGATCGCGGGCGGTCACACCTTCGGCAAGACGCACGGCGCGGCGGACCCGAGCAAGTTCGTGGGCCGCGAGCCCGAGGGCTCGGCGCTACAGGAGATGGGCCTGGGCTGGAAGAACAGCTACGCCTCGGGCAACGGTGCGGCCACCATCACCAGTGGCCTTGAGGGCGCGTGGACCACGACCCCCACCACGTGGAGCAACGGCTACTTCGATCTGCTCTTCAAGTACGAGTGGAAACTCACGAAGAGCCCGGCGGGCGCGCATCAGTGGATTCCCACCGATCCGGCCGCGGCCACGCTGGTGCCCGACGCGCATGACCCCTCGAAGCGCCACGCGCCGGTCATGCTGACCACCGACCTGTCGCTGCGCATGGATCCGGCCTACGAGAAGGTCTCTCGCCGCTTCCACAAGGATCCGGCCGCCTTCGCCGACGCCTTCGCCCGCGCGTGGTTCAAGCTGACGCACCGCGACATGGGCCCGAAGTCGCGCTACCTGGGCAAGCTCGTTCCCAAGGAAGACCTGATCTGGCAGGACCCGGTGCCTGCCGCCAGGGGTGCATCGATCGACGCGCAGGACGTCGCCGCACTGAAGGCGAAGGTGCTCGCGTGCGGTCTGAGCGTGTCCCAGTTGGTGACCACCGCGTGGGCCTCGGCCAGCACCTTCCGCGGCACCGACAAGCGTGGTGGCGCCAATGGCGCCCGCATCCGACTGGCGCCGCAGAGGGACTGGGCGGTGAACAACCCGGCGGGCCTGGCGATCGTGCTCAAGGCGCTCGAGGGCATCCAGAAGGAGTTCAACGCCGGTGCCCGCAAGGTGTCCATGGCGGACCTGATCGTGCTGGCCGGTTGCGCGGCGGTGGAGAAGGCCGCGAAGGACGGCGGCGTCTCCGTGACCGTGCCGTTCACGCCGGGTCGCACCGATGCCACGATGGAGCAGACCGACGCCGAGAGTTTCAAGGTGCTTCAGCCGGTCGCGGACGGCTTCCGCAACTATCTGGCTCATGGCATGCCCACGCGCGCCGAGCACCTGCTGGTCGACAAGGCCGACCTGCTCACGCTGTCCGCGCCGGAGATGACCGTGCTGGTGGGCGGCATGCGCGCCATGGGCGCCAACTTCGACGGTTCCAGCGTGGGCGTGCTGACCAGGACCCCAGGTCGCCTCACCAACGACTTCTTCGTCAACGTGCTCGACATCGGCATCGAATGGGTGCCAGCCACCAGCGACGAGGAACTGTTCAACGGCCGCGACCGCGCCAGTGGTCAGGCCCGCTTCACCGCCAGCCGGGTGGACCTGGTCTTCGGCAGCAACTCGCAGTTGCGGGCGCTGGCCGAGGTGCACGCCGCCGATGACGCGAAGGAGAAGTTCGTGCGCGACTTCGTGGCGGCATGGCACAAGGTGATGATGCTGGACCGGTTCGACGTGGCGTGAGTCGTGGCCGACGGCGACGTCCACGGGTGCCCCGAGGCATGGCGCCTCTCGGCGCCCTCCCCGGAGGCGGTGGCGGATTGGCCTCAGGCCGCCTGCGAGGCGGATGGCTGGTCATCGATCGGCTCGAGCGAGACGATCAGGCCGACGTCGATCATGCACCAACTCTCGAGGTTGTCCATGGAGAACACGATCACGTGCCTTCGACTCGGCACCACCATGGCGAAGTCCGGGTGTCGCACTTCGTACGTTCTCTGATCCGCCAACGAGAGGCGGAAGGGTCGAAACGGCATCACCCGAAGCTGTTCCCGAATCTGTTCACCGGTCACGGTCATGCCCCTCCATTATGCAGTGACCCTACCACGGACCAAGCGGGCTTCCTCGGGATCCTCCCGAAATTCTCGAGCGTGCGTCGACCCATGCTCGCCGGGCCTTGCGCCATCCGCCCGCGGAAACGCGAGCCCACCCGGCGTCCGTGCCCGTGCATCCGCGAGACCTGAGCATCCATGACGCCACCCGTCTCGCCGATGGGTGGACGCATGGCATGGTGCAGGTCATGAGCACCATTCCCCATCCATCGGAATCCATGCCCGTGGCGCGTCGTCAGGCAACCTTGGCCGCACCCATCGTGCATCCGGTGCGGGCGGGGCTTGCCCTGGGCATCGTGCTCGGAGGCTCGCACCTTCTCTGGTCGTTCCTGGTGGCGGTGGGGTGGGCGCAGCCCCTCATGGACTTCCTCTTCCGCGTCAACTTCGTGGAGCCGTCCTGCACCGTGACGGCGTTCGCGGCGGGCACCGCCGTCATGCTGGTGCTGGTGACGGCCGGCATGGGCTTCGTCACCGGCTGGGCGGTGGCAAGGGTGTGGAATCGGCTGCCGCAGCCGGCAAGTCGGGGACTCAGCTCCCCGGACCGTCCGTGACGCGGTCCTCGGTGAGGTAGACGCCCGCCAGTGCGGAGGTCTTGGCGAAGGCCTCATGATTGCGGCCCTCGGCGTCGCGGTAGCGCAGCTGGTAGATCCGCTCGTTGCGGCTGCCGAACCAGCCGGGGCCCAGAAGGCTCCATCGGCAGTCGAGGATCGTCCAGCCCTTTTCCTGCGCGTATCGATCGATGCGGCCGCGATCCATGAAGTGGCCCGCCACCGCCACGATGAGCGCGATGGCCACGCAGACGATCACGAGTTGGGACGAAGGCCCGCCCTCACGGTGTTCACGGTGCTGGGTGAGCAGGGAGCCGAGGGCCCGGGGCAGCAGGGGAAGGATTTGCACAGGCCAAAGATATCGATCGGTCCGCTCCCGACTCGCACTCCGACTTCGGCATGCAGGGGCCTT
>RFOC01000022.1 GCA_009926815.1 Planctomycetota bacterium | reverse complement strand
ACCAACCTGAAGTTCCAGCGCGACCTGCCCAAGAGCAAGCAGCGCGAGAAGGAGCGTGCCTCGCACGCCTCCACCGCCGCCATTGCGCCCGCGCCGCCGCCCAAGCCGGTCAAGCCGGCCAAGCCCAAGGCGAAGAAGGGTGACGAGGAAGGTCCGGACGAGGACGATCTCGACGACGACATCCTGGACGACGCCGAGGCCCAGGCCGTGGTGGAGCAGGCGCTCGCGGAGCAGGGCTCCAAGCGCATCGACGATCCCATCCGGATGTACCTGACCCAGATTGGCACCATTCCCCTGCTCACCCGCGAGCAGGAGATCCGTCTGGCCAAGAAGATCGAGACCACGCGCATGATCTTCCGGCGCATGACGCTGGAGAGCGACTACGTGGCGCGGCAGGCCGTGGAGACGCTGAAGCTGGTGCATGCGGGCCAGCTGCCCTTCGACCGCACCATGCGCATCAGCACCGCCGAGGTGAACGCCAAGGACAAGATCGCGGCGCGCATCCCGGTCAACGTGGAGACCGTGGCCCGCCTGCTCGAGATCAACGATCGCCAGTGGGCGCAGCTGGACAACCCCTCCGTGTCCGACGAGCGGAAGTCGGAGATCAAGGTGGAGCTGCGCCTGCGTCGTCGCCGCATCGCCACGCTGCTCGAGGAGTGCTGCCTGCGCACCGGCCGCATCCAGCCGCTCATGCGGAAGATGCAGGCCATCCACCGCAAGCTGGGCGAGCTGCAGAAGATGCTGCAGAAGGCCGGCCGCAACCCGGACCGCTACGACCCCGAGGACGTGGCCGCCATGCGCGAGGAGGTCTCCGGCCTGCGCTCGCTGATCTACGAGGAGCCTGCGGAGCTGGAGCGCCGCATGAAGTGCATCCTGCGCGTCTTCGGCGAGTACGAGCAGGCCAAGCGCGACCTCTCCGGCGGCAACCTGCGCCTGGTGGTCAGCATCGCCAAGAAGTACCGCAACCGTGGCCTGCCCTTCCTGGACATCATCCAGGAGGGCAACACCGGCCTCATGCGCGCGGTGGACAAGTACGAGTACAAGCGCGGCTACAAGTTCAGCACCTACGCCACCTGGTGGATCCGACAGGCCATCACCCGGGCGATCGCGGACCACGCGCGGACCATCCGCGTGCCGGTGCACATGATCGAGACCATGAGCAAGCTTCGGAACATCCAGAAGCACCTGCTCCAGGATCTGGGTCGGGAACCCACGGTCGAGGAGATCGCCATCAAGGCCAAGATGCCCATGGAGGAGGTGCGGCGGGTCATGAAGATCAGCCGGCATCCCATCTCGCTCGATCGCCCGGTGGGCGAGAGCGAGGACAGCCACTTCGGCGACTTCATCGAGGACGAGTCGCAGGAGAGCCCGCACGAGAGCGCCAGCAACGAGCTCCTGCGCGGCCGCATCAACGACCTGCTCAAGACGCTCACCTATCGCGAGCGGGAGATCCTGAAGCTTCGCTACGGCATCGCCGACGGCGTGGGCGACGGGCACACCTACACGCTCGAGGAAGTGGGCCGGATCTTCAAGGTCACCCGCGAGCGCGTGCGTCAGGTCGAGAGCAAGGCCATCCGCAAGCTGCAGCACCCGGTGCGGCGACAGCGGCTGGCCGCCTTCCTGCCCGGCACGGAGAACCTGCAGGAACTGCCCCCGACGGAACTGGGCGATGCCCCGCTTCCCGAGGACGACGGCGATTTCGGCGACGAGTGAGCCGCTGGCGGGTCCGGCGGCCCGCCCGTACACTCTTCGATGTGGCGGAATTGGCAGACGCGCAAGATTCAGGTTCTTGTGGGCTCACCCCCGTGGAGGTTCGACTCCTCTCATCCGCATGCCCGCGGGCCCGATCGATGGATCGGGCTCGCGTCGTTTTGGGGTGGTTGCGGCGCCCCACCTAGACTGCGCCCGTGATCGACCTCGACGCCAACGCCACCACGCGGCCGTGTCCTGAGGTGGTCCAGGCGGTCCGCGAGGCCCTGGAGCGGGACTGGGCCAACCCCAGCTCCATCCACCGGGGCGGACAGGCCGCGCGGCGCGTGGTGGAACTGGCCCGCGCCGAGATCGCGGCCCTGCTGGGCTGCTCCGAACGGGAGCTGGTCTTCACCAGCGGAGGCACGGAGTCGGCGGACCTTGCGATCCGCGGAAGCCTGCAGGCCACTGCCCGCCGGGTGGTGGTCACCAGTCCTCTGGAGCATGCTGCGGTGCGGGACCTGGCCCGCCGGCTCGAGGCCCACGCCGTGGCCCGGGTGATCTGGCTGGAGCACGACGCGAGTGGCCGGGTGAGCGTGTCGCACCTGGAACGCATCCTGGCCGAGAGCGCCGTGGACATCGCGGTGGTGAGCGTGATGGCCGCCAACAACGAGACCGGCACCATACAGCCCGTGCGTGAACTGGCCCGCGCCTGCCGGGCGGCGGGCGTGACATTCCACACCGATGCCACGCAATGGGTCGGCAAGATGCCCACCGACATGTCGGACATGGGCGTGGATCTGCTCTCGTGCTCCGCCCACAAGCTGCACGGCCCCAAGGGGGTCGGTGCGCTGGCGGTTCGGCGAGGCACGCCGCTCGAGGGCGTGCTGACGGGCGGTCCGCAGGAGCGCGAGCGGCGAGCCGGCACGGAGAACGTTCCGGGCATCGCGGGCTTCGCCGCGGCGGCCCGCCAGGCGCAGGCATGGCTGGCCGGGGCGGGTCCGGCGGCCGGAGCGGCGCTGCGCGACCTGCTCGAGCGGCTGGTTCAGGCGGCCCAACCCGATGCGGTGATCCATGCCGCGCAGGCGGCGCGGCTCTGGAACACCGCCAGCGTGGCCTTCCCGGGACTCGAGGCCGAGGCGATCCTTCTGGCCCTCTCGGAGCGCGGCGTGCAGGCCAGCGCCGGCGCCGCGTGCAGCAGCGGCTCGCTGGAGCCGAGCCCCGTGCTGCTGTCCATGGGACTTCCCGAGCGGGTGGCCCACGGAACCGTGCGATTCAGCCTCTCGCGTGAAACCACGGAGTCGGAGATTCGCGAGGCCGCCCGAACGATCCACGCCGCGGTGGAGGCGGTGCGGCGTTCATCGAGCCACGCACTGGGCCGCTGAACGGTCAGCCAGGCCCGCGAAGCGCGGCCAGTTCATCGGCATCGGCGGGTTCGAAGGGCCGGAACCGCTCCAGCGTGCCGCGCTCCTCGCTGAAGAGCAGTGCACGCTCGGCCCCCAGGCGGCTGGCGGCCGGCGAATCGATGAGACCGCTGGAATCGTTGGCTCCCATCTGCATGAGCACCCGCAGGTCGAAGTCCCGCATGCCGCCGCGGTCGATGGTCCGCTGAAGGCTGGTGGCGGTGTCCACGCCCAGCACCGCGTGCACGCCCACGGCAGGACCATCGCGCAGGATGGCGGCCAGCACGCGGTCGGGCTTGGGCGGTCCATCGCCCGAGCCGAAGCTGAAGTCATCCTCGTTCCGGCGCAGCGAGCGGAAGCGCTGCAGGCCATGCACCAGCAGCAGGATGGGCGGCTCGTCCGAACGGCCGCTCTCGGTGCGGCGCAGGACCTCCGCGCCAAGCCTGGTCACCGCCTCATCGACTTCCCGGTAGCCAGGCACGCTCGCGTCGAGTTCCAGGCTGGCGCACATGGCCGCAAGCTGACCTGCCTCGGGCGCGTCGGCGGGCGTGCCATCGAGCAGGATGACCCTGGCGCCGGGGCCTCCCGAAGCCCGCACGCTGGCCAGCACCGCCATGGAGATGCCCAGCGACATCCTCTCCTCCTGACCCACCACCAGCATGTTCGCGCCGGACTGGCGACGCAGGTTGGCGACGGTGGCCTCGCGGATCGCGACCGGCTCGCCCAGATGCAGCGGAAGCGCCAGTGCCGGTCCGGTGACCCGTGCACGCAGCGGACGGCAGCGGGCCATGCTGGCCTTGCTGGTGCCGTCGAAGACGATCATGGCGGGCCGGCTGGCCGCGGTGGGTCGGCCACGCTCGGCGAGCGCCTGCACGCGTCGCTCACGCTCCTGGTCGCCCAGCCACACCACCTGGAAGGGGCTGTTGCCCTCCACCAGGCCTCCGGCGTCGTTGTAGATGGCCTCGCCGGGGCGAGAGAGCAGCCGCGCGGCGGTGTTGTCGTCGCTGAGGATCAGCGCCGCGTCGGCCTCGTTGCACTGCATGGCGATGCGGACGCCCATCTGCCCCATGGTGGTCCGCGGCAGCGCGTAGGCGCCTCCGAGCGTCTGCGAGCCCAGGATCACGTGCATGCCGAACGCGCGTCCCTGGCGGACCAGGCGGTCCAGCAGCAGCGCGGATTCCTGCGCCACCTTGTCCTCCTCCACGAAGAGTTCCTGGAACTCGTCCACGATGAGCAGCGCGCGAGGCATGGGGTCCGGGCGTCCCAGTCGCCGCCACGCGCCCAGGTCCTGCACGCCGGCGGCGCGGAAGAGATCGCCGCGCCGCTTCAGTTCCGCATCCAGTCCCTGCAGCACGCTCAGGCCGAACTCGCGGTCGCTCTCCACCGCCACCGCGCGGGCATGCGGCAGGCCGTGCGCCGCGTAGGCCTTGAATTCCACCCCCTTCTTGAAGTCGATCAGCCAGAGTTCCAGTTCCTGCGGACTGAACCACGAGGCCAGGTTCACGATGATCGCGTTGAGCAGCGTGCTCTTGCCCGAGCCCGTCTTGCCGGCCACCAGCACATGCTGGCGGGTGCCCTCGCCCAGCACCAGGCTCTGCAACTGCGTGGCACCGGTCCGTCCGATGGGCACGGACAGGCTGCCGGCGGTGCTGCCGGTCCAGAAGCGGTCGGTCGTCGGCTCGATGGCCGAGAAGGGCACCTGCACCACGCTGGCGGTGCGGGCCCGCTCCCCCACCACGCGCAGGAGTTCCTGCAGCCGCGCGGGCGAGGGTGGTGCATCGAGCCCCACCGCGGCACCCTCCAGACCCGCCATGTCCGCGCGGAAGGCGCCGTCATGCCAGCGGATGCGGCGGCAGGTCCGAAGCACGTCCGCCTCGCCCAGCCCATCGGGCATGGGCCGCGCAGGGTCGCGAAGCAGCAGCAGATGCACGCCGCAGCGCGCGCCGGACTGCAGGATGCTGCCGAGCCGACGCACCGCCGCCTCGTTCAGGCCGGCCGGGAAGTCGGCCATCACCAGCACGCGGAGCGGCTCGGCCAGCTGGCCCGCCTGGGCGTTGTAGTCGGCGATGGTCGGGAACTCGTCTCGCAGGTACTTCTGGATGACGGTCTCCATGTGCTCGGTCAGGTCGGTGAGCTTCTGCTCGATGTGCCGTGGCTCGGTCCAGATGCGCTCCCCCACCAGCTGCTCCATCTGGTCCGCCAGGTGCATGAAGCCCGCGAAGCCCTGGCCCAGCCCCACTGGATCGATCAGCGTGAGGCGGACCTTGCCGGGAGGACTCTGCAGCAGCAGTCTGGCCGCCGCCGCCTGCAGGGCCGCCAGGGCCTCGGCCCGGCGATCGACCGGGGCCTCGACCAGGAGCGAGGGCGCCTCGGGCAGCGGCCGAAGCAGCGGAAGCGACCAGCGGTGCTCCGCCGGCCAGCGTGCCCCATCGGCCTGCGGCACCCCATGGGGCAGCGAGGATGCATCCAGGGTCACCCGACCCACCAGCAGGTGCGCGGGGAAGACACCCGGATCGGGCGTGACCTGGGCCAGATCCATGGCCACCTGATCGCCGGACTGCGTCAGTCCGCGCGTCCACGCCAGGAACGCGTCACGCTCATGGCACCAGGCGTGCAGCCGCTGGTCGTGGGCGTCCTCGCCCGCACCCTCGATGGACTTTCGGGCGGCCGCGTGCCGAGCCTGCTCGGTGGCGGTCTCCGCGGCGGCCAGGGCCTCGGCCTCATGCTTCACCCGATCACGGGTTTCACGGGCCTGGGTCAGCGCGGCATCCAGATCGGCCTGATAGCGGGACCTTCGCTCGGGCACCACGCTCTCCAGCTCGCTCTGGCGGCTCCCTCGCTTGGACTCCACGGACTCCAGCAGTGGCCGGAACTTGGCGTGAGCGGCGGCTCGCTCGCGCTGCAGCTTCTCCTTGGCCTTGTGCACCTGTCGCTCGCGATCCTGCGCGGCGAAGTCCAGCGCCGCCGAAGCCAGACCGCGGACCTGCGCGGCCATCTCGCCCAACGGCCGCCACACCCTGTGGACCTGCCCACGCGCCACGAACCAGAGCGCCACGGCCAGCACCGCCACCAGTCCGAATCCAGCGCCCGCCCCCAGACCCACCATGACGGGATCCCGCATCCCGGCCAGGAAGGCGCCGATCGCCGCAGCGCCGGCCAGCAGCAGGGCCGGCACCAGCAGGATGGGGCCGCGGTAGAGACCCGGAAGTGGAAGGCGACGAAGTCCGTGCACCATCTCCCGGGCGGCGGCCACCTGCAGGGGCAGCTGGATCAGGGCAGTCTCGTTGGCGGCCGCCGAGGCACCGTCGGGGATGGCCGGCGGGCGCTGCCGGTATCGCCGGGTCTGTCGGCTGGCCTCCTGGATCAGTTCCTCCAGCTGCTGGAGGTAGGTCTGGATCTGGGCTCGCCGCTCCTCGTGCTCCAGTCGCGACGCGTTCTCCGAGGCCTCGTAGACCGTCTCGCCCATCCAGAGCGCGTGCTGGTACGCCTCCTTCACCCGCGCCTCGTCGGTCTCGGCTCGCCGGAGGATCTCCTCGACCGTCGACTTGGCCTTCACCTCGAGCGACTTCATGCGCTCCGCGTGCTCGGCGCGGGCGGCGGTCTCTCGAGCGCGATGCTCGCCGGCGGCCGCGGCCAGGACGTCGTGCAGGCGGGCTCGGATGGCGGTGGTGGCCTGGCCATGCCGGGCAGCCTCCGACTCCGAGAGGGCGCGAGCCTCGGCCTGGTCCCGCAGGGTCTGGGCGTGAAGGTGCGCCGCGGCCTGTCCAAGCCTGGTCCACCGTTCCGCCAGTTCTGCGATGGGATCGGTGGGCATGCCGCGGCCTCGGGCGGAGTCTAGTTCAACCTGTCCGCCGCTCACCGCGGGTCACCGCATTCCACTCGGACGCGGTGGAGCGTCTCGGCCATCTTCTCCATGGCCGGCAGCGCCGACTTCACCGCCGCCTCGAGCGACTCGATGTAGCGACGGTGGAAGTGGTCGGCGGTGGCGTCCCGCCAGAGCGCCTCGGCCTCGGACCACTTGACCAGCAGGTCCTTCATGGAGCCCTGCAGACGCATGCGTGCGCCCTCGACGCTCATGGCGCGCCTCCGGCGCCGGTCGAGGGTTCGCCGCCTCGGCGCATGGAGCCCGGCGAGGGCTGGACCTCCGCCGCCGTCTCCAGCAGCGCGGCGAGATCCGGGGCGGGCCCCCGCTGATAGGCCTGAAGGGCCACGCTCATCCGTTCCAGGGCCGCGATCGCCGCCGGGAGCTCGCGCTCGACCATGCTGGAGAGCGCGGCCGTGCCGCCCTTGTAGACCGCCTGGTCCCGGGGCAGGGACACGGACCACGATCGACTCCGCTGGAGGCGCTGCTCGGCGTCCGCCAGGCGGGCCTTGGCGCGCTCGAGCGCCTTCTTCTCGTCGACCACGCTGGGACGCGAATCCTTGCTGCTGGTCACCGTCTCCTTGCGGAACAGGGCGCTTCGCGCGTCGTTGACCTCCTCGCCCAGCCGCTGGATGCGGCTCCGCCAGTGCATGACCCGCTCCCGCTCCACCCAGACCACCGCCCGGTCCACCTCCGAGTCCGCCTCGGACAGGGCCAGACCCATCTCCTCGTGGCAACGGACCATGGCCGCACGGAGGCGCTGCAGCACGTCCACCGAGATCACGTTCGCCTGCGTGGGTTCCATGCCTCAGCGCTGGTTCAGGTATTCCTCGATGCGCTCGGCCTTGCGCACCAGGAAGGGCACGAACTCCTCGCTGACCTTCAGGAACCGCTGCAGCGATCGCATGGTCTGCTCGAACTCCTCGGCGAACTTGGCCTGCTCCTGATCGCGCCAGGTCTGCTGCAGGCTGCCGAGCGACGCGCCGAGCTTCGCCATCTGCCCCTGGATGTCCATGTTGAACTTGCGCAGATCGCCGGCGAAGCGACGCAGTTCGTTGGGATCGACGACGGCCTTCGCCATGACGCCAAGTGTACGCTTCGCGCATGAGGGATCGATGGCTGATCGACGGACATTGGCTGGGTGACCGATGCGCCGCGTGGCTGACGGTCCACGACCCCGCCACGGGGGCCGAGATCGCGCGGGTCCCCTCCGCCGGAGAGACCGAGGCGCGGCAGTGCGTGGATGCGGCGGCGGCGGCGGGCCGCGGGTGGGCCGCGCAGCCCGCGGAGGTGCGGGCGGATCTGCTCGATCGCGCGGCGGAGACCCTGGACAGGCGTCTGGCGGATCTGGCCCGCGGCATCACCCTGGAGTGCGGCAAGCCCCTCCGCGAGTCCGAGGGCGAGGTTCGCTACTCGTCCGACTACCTCCGCAGCGCGGCCCGGGAGATCCGGACCCTGCACGAGGAGCCGTTCGAGACGGGACGCGCCGGCACGCGTGGCGTGGCGGTGCATGAACCCATCGGCGTCTGTGCCGCGGTCACCCCGTGGAACTTCCCGCTGGCCATGCTGGCACGCAAGGTGGCGCCGGCCGTGGCCGCGGGCTGCACCGTGGTGGCGAAGCCCGCGGAGGAGACTCCGCTTTCCGCGTTGGCCTTCGCCGAGGCGCTGCAGGCCTCCGGCCTGCCCCCCGGGGTGCTGAACGTGATCGTGGGGGAGCCGGCACCGATCGTGGACACCTGGCTGGCCGATCCACGGGTCCGCAAGCTCACCTTCACCGGGAGCACCGAGACGGGCCGCCTGCTGCTGCGCGGTGCCGCCGAGCAGGTGATCCGGTGCTCCATGGAGCTGGGCGGACATGCCGCGTTCATCGTGCTGGCGGGTGCGGACGTGGATCAGGCCGTGGCGGGCGCCATGGCGGCCAAGTTCCGCAACGCGGGCCAGACCTGCATCTGCCCGAACCGCTTCCTGGTGCACCGATCGATCGCGACCGCATTCACCGCGCGGCTTGCCCTGGCGGCTGCGGAACTGGTGCCTGGTCGTGGCGTGGATCCAGCCAGCACGCTGGGTCCCCTGATCAACGACGCCGGCGTGGGGAAGGTGCGGCGGCACGTGGCGGATGCCGTGATGCGCGGCGCCAGACTGGTCAGCGGTGGCCAGACCGAGCCCCTGCCTGGCTGCCTGGATCGATTCTTCCTGCCCACGGTGCTGGCGGATTGCGGACCCGACATGCTCTGCTTCCGCGAGGAGACCTTCGGTCCCGTGGCGCCCGTCATGCCGGTGTCCGATGCCGAAGAGGCCGTTCGGGTGGCCAATGCCAGTCCGTGGGGCCTGGCGGGCTACGTGTTCGGACCGCGGCCCGAGGCGGAGGCGGTGGCCCGTCGGCTGGCCTGTGGCGTGGTGGGCGTGAACGAGGCCGCGCCCAGCAACGCCCGAGCCCCCTTTGGCGGCGTGAAGTGGAGCGGCTTTGGCCGGGAGGGCGGCCCCTGGGGCCTGATGGAGTACCTCACGGTGAAGTACCTGGCCATTGGCCAGGAGGGCTGAGCACCCGCGCGAATGCGAAACGGCCCCGGCAGCTCCGTCGAGCCACCGGGGCCGCCCGCATCATGCATGCACAGGCTCACTCGTCGTCGTCAGCATCCTCGACCTTGGCCGTCACCGGCCCGTTGGGATTGGCCAGACGCTTGGCGAGCACCGTCTTGCGGATCTCCTCCAGGAGGTCCGGCGACTGCCGCAGGAAGGACTTGGTGGCTTCCCGGCCCTGGCCCAGACGGGTCTCCTTGTAGCTGAACCAGGCGCCAGCCTTGTCCACGACACCGTCGGCCACGGCCAGGTCGAGCACGTCACCCGTGATCGAGATGCCTTCCTCGAACATGATGTCGAACTCCGCCTCGCGGAATGGCGGGGCGATCTTGTTCTTCACCACCTTGGCCCGCACGCGGTTGCCCACGGTGCGGTCGCCCTCCTTGATCTGGCTGATGCGGCGGATGTCCACGCGAACCGAGGAGTAGAACTTCAGCGCCCGGCCGCCCGTGGTGGTCTCGGGGCTGCCGAACATGACGCCGATCTTCTCGCGGAGCTGGTTGATGAAGATCACGATGCACTCGCTCTTGGCGATGGCACCCGTGAGCTTGCGGAGGGCCTGGCTCATGAGGCGGGCCTGCAGACCCACGTGGCTGTCGCCCATCTCACCCTCGATCTCCGCTCGCGGAATCAGGGCGGCCACCGAGTCCACCACCACGATGTCGACCGCGTTGGAACGCACGAGCATCTCGCAGATCTCCAGCGCCTGCTCGCCCGTGTCGGGCTGGCTGACCAGCATCTCGTCAAGCTTCACGCCCAGCCGCTTGGCCCACGAGGGATCCAGCGCGTGCTCGGCATCGATGAACGCCGCGACACCGCCCTGCTTCTGCGCATTGGCGATGACGGTCAGGGCGAGCGTGGTCTTGCCGCTGGACTCGGGACCGAACACCTCGATCACGCGGCCCTTGGGCAGGCCACGACCACCAAGAGCCAGATCCAGGCTGAGTGCCCCCGTGGACACGCCCTGGATCACGGGAACGGCATCGCTGTCGAGCCGCATGATGCTGCCCTTGCCATAGGCCTTCTCGATCTGGCCCATGGCCTGCTCGATGGCCTTGAGACGGGCCTTCTGGTCGGCGGCGGACTCTCGCGAGACGGGAACCTTGGCTTCGACGGTGGACTTGCTCATGACGGCCTTCTCCTGGGTGGCACCGATGGAAGCGATGGCCGCGGCCACCGCAGGCCGAGTTGTAGCGGAGGCGGCCGCAACGGGGCCACCCGGGCCGGCGGGAATGCGGGGTGCCGTGGCGACCACGGCGGGCTTGGCGACTTCCTTGCCGTTGCGGGGAGCGTCCTTGGAGTTCACGGGTGCGACCATGTTCAACCTTCCTTGGTTGGCCCTGAGGCCTGTTGGGGCCCGGGCCGAGGCCGGGGCCATGTGCGTGCGATGGTTCCAGATGCCGTTCGGGTTCTGTTCGTACCCGATTCACTTCGGCTCGTCAACCTTTCGTTCGGTACTTTTTCGGGTCCCGATCCGAAGGAGCAGCCTAGTGATGCAGAGCACTATCGCCCGCATCCGATGCCTTTTTTCGGACACATTCCCCCGCGTCCGCAAGTCGAGCTTGAATCAGTAGTTCGGCGTCGGCGGCCGGTAGTCGGTCAGCCGGATCGATCGGAACCACTCCACGGTCCTCCGCAAGCCCTCCTGAAGCGGGATCCGGGGCTGCCAACCCAGTTCCTTCCGGGCCAGCGCGATGTCCGGCTTCCGCTTGGCTGGGTCATCCGGGGGCAGCGGCCTGCCCGTGACGACCTTGGAGCGGCTCTGGGAGACCTGAACCACCATGCGGGCAAGCTCGAGCACCGTGAACTCGTCCGGGTTGCCGATGTTGACCGGTCCCGTGAAGTCGGCACGCGAGTCCATCATGGCGATCAGCGCATCGATCATGTCGTCCACGTAGCAGAAGCTTCGCGTCTGGCTTCCATCACCGAAGAGGGTGATGTCCTCCCCCGCGATCGCCTGACGAATGAAGTTGCTGACCACCCGCCCGTCGAAGGGATGCATCCAGGGTCCGTAGGTGTTGAAGATGCGCACCACCTTGATCTGCACGCCGTGCTGCCGGTGGTAGTCGAACATCAGCGTCTCGGCGGCTCGCTTGCCCTCGTCGTAGCAGGCACGCGGGCCGATGGGATTCACGTTGCCGCGATAACTCTCGGGCTGCGGATGCACCTCGGGATCCCCGTAGACCTCGCTGGTGCTGGTGTGCAGGATGCGGGCCCGCACGCGCTTGGCCAGGCCCAGCGCGTTGATCGCCCCCATCACGCTCGTCTTCATGGTCTTGATGGGGTTGTACTGGTAGTGGCCCGGCGCCGCGGGGCAGGCCAGGTTGTAGATCTCGTCCACCTCGTAACGGAAGGGTTCCACCACGTCATGCCGCACGAGCTGGAACCCCCGGAAGTCCCGCAGCGGCGCCACATGGCTCTCCTGGCTGGTGAAGAAGTTGTCGAGGCAGATCACCTCGTCGCCTCGGCGAAGGAGGCGACCGCACAGATGCACCCCAAGAAATCCCGCTCCGCCCGTCACCAGAATCCTGCGAGGCATCCCGGGAAGTTAGCGTTTCCCGCCCCTCGACGCGGCGCCCGCATCACGTCACCATGCCGCCATGTCGACCCGCTGGGCCATCGGCACCATGACCGGCACCAGCCTGGATGCGCTGGACGCGAGCCTGATCCGCATCGATGGCTCCGGACTCGCCATGCACGTCCGGGTCGAGCGGCACGTCTCGATGGATCTTGGCGATCTTCGGCCTCGCCTCCGCGCGGCCTGCGATGGCCACGCCCTGTCCGCGCATGATCTCGCGGCCCTCGCCCTGGCCTTCGGTCGACTGCATGCCGAGTGCGCGGCTGCACTGGCCGGCGATGTCCGCGTGGACCTGGTGGCCCTGCACGGCCAGACCATCACCCACGCGCCGCCCGTCTCCTGGCAACTGGTGAATCCATGGCCCGTGGCCACCCGGATGAATTGCGCGGTGGTCAGCGATCTCCGTGGCGCGGACCTGGCGGCCGGTGGCCAGGGGGCGCCCATCACGCCACTGGCGGACTGGATCCTGTTCCGTCATCGAACGCCGACCGCGGTGGTCAACCTGGGCGGCTTCTGCAACATCACGTGGCTGCCCGCCGAGGCCACCGGTCCGGAAGGGATCCGAGGGGCCGACATCTGCCCATGCAATCACCTGCTTGATGCAGCCGCCGAGCGAGCCCTTGGGCAACGATTCGACCGGGACGGCGCCTGCGCGACGAGCGGAAGGGATCAGCCCTCGCGAGGCCGCGCGCTGGACCTGGTCCTGGACCGCGCCGCCGCCGCCGGTCGCTCCCTGGGCTCAGGCGACGAGTGTCGTTCCCTGATCGACCAGCTCTCCGATCTGCCACCCGGCGACCTGCTCGCCACGGTGTGCGGAAGCCTGGGAAGGCGGATCGGTGCCTCGGCGTCGGGATCCCCCGCTCGGGTGATCCTGGCGGGCGGTGGAGCGCGAAACGCGGCGCTGGTTCGATCGATCACCCGGTCCGCGACGGAGTGCGAGGTGCTGACCTCGGAGGCGATCGGGGTGCCGGTGGAGGCCCGGGAGTCCGCGGAGATGGCCATCCTGGGTGCCCTGGCATGGGACGGCATCCCCATCACGCTCCCCGCGGTCACGCATCGTGCGGCGAGCGTTGCCCGGGCCGGGCTCTGGTGCCTGCCGGGCAACTGAACGCAATCTTCACCCCACACCCACGGAAGAGCCGTGGGCAGCCACTAGGCTTCCGCACATGGCCCGGCCAAGCGTGCTGATCGTCGAGGATGACCGCGAGATCGCGGACCTGATGCAGTTCAACCTGAAGCGAGCCGGCTTCGACACCGACATGGTCCACCGGGGCCGGGAGGCCCTGGAGCGGATCCGCAAGACGCCACCGGACGTGGTCGTGCTCGATCTCATGCTGCCGGACCTGGATGGCCTAGAGATCTGCCGCCGCATCCGGGCGGGCGAGGACACGCAACGGGTCGGCGTGATCATGGTGACCGCGAAGGGGGACGAGAGCGACGTCGTGGCCGGGATCGAGCTCGGCGCCGATGACTACGTCTGCAAGCCCTTCAGCCCGCGGGTGCTGGTGGCCCGGGTGAAGGCGGTGCTTCGGCGGAGTGGCGAGGTGCAGCCCGTGTCCGGCCGCCGGATCGAGCTGGCCGACGGACGCCTGATGATCGACGCCGAGCGCCACGTCACCCAGATCGATGGCCGGGCGATCGAGCTGACGCTGACCGAATTCGGCATGCTGAACTTCCTGGTGCAGCGGCCCGGCTTCGTCCGGACCCGCGACCAGATCATCGCGGCGGTCCATGGCCGCAACGTGGTGCTCTCCAGCCGCACGGTCGATGTGCACATGACCGCGCTGCGGCGGAAGATGGGCGATCTCGGCCAGTTGATCGAGACCGTGCGAGGCGTCGGCTATCGTTTTGCCGAGGGCGAGACCGCCCCGGTGGAATGAAGCCCCTCCTGTCCCCAAGCGTCGTGGTGCCCCTGCTGCTGCTGGCCGCCGCCCTGGCGGCCTGGGCCCTGTCCGGTCCCGCCGCCGCCGCGTGGCTGGGCCTGGCCGGAACCGGCGGATGGCTGCTCTCCGGGCTGATCCGCGGAACCGAGGCCACGGCGCTGGCCCGGTCGCTGCAGCGCGTGGTGGATGGCGACCGTCACGCCGCGGTCCACCTTCGGCCCTCCTCGCTCCTGACCCCGGCGGTGCGGGCGGCCGCCGCCCTGGCCGCGGGATTCCGCGAGACCGGCGATGCCCTGGCGGCCGAGCGGCTGCGGCGGCGGATCCTGGAGCAGGCACTTCGAGAGGGCCTGGTGATCCTGGATGCCCAGCAACGCGTGCTGGCCGCCAACGAGATCGCGGGACGACTGCTTGGCTTCTCGGCCGAGGCCGCGAAGGGCCGCCTGCTGCAGGAGTGCACGCGATGCCCCGAGCTCAACGAACTCATGCAGGCGGCCTTCGCGCGGCTGGAGCGTCGGCAGGCGGACATCGAGCCGCCCGGTGCGCCAGGCCTGGTCGCCGAGGCGGTGGTGGCCTGCGTGTCCGATGACACGGGCCGTCTCGCGGGCGGCCTGCTGCTGCTGAGCGACGTCACGGCCTCGCGATCCCTGGACCGCATGCGGGCCGACTTCGCCGCCAACGTCAGCCACGAACTGCGGACGCCCATCACCAACATCCGCGGCTACGTCGAGACGCTCCTGCAGGTGGGACTGGAGGATCCGGAGATGTCGCGCAGGTTCCTCGACATCGTGCACCGCAACGCGTCACGGCTGGGTGCGCTGGTCGAGGACCTCCTCTCGCTCTCGTTCGTCGAGAACCCCGCCTCGCGGGAGCGCATCGAGATGGGTGACGTGGAGGTGACCCGTCTCTTCGACTGGGTCGATGCCGAACTGGGTCCCGCCGCCGAGGCGCGCGGCATCCGGCTGACGCGAGGCACGGCCTCGGACCTGAGCGTGCACGCGAGCACCCTGCTGGCGGAGCAGGCGGTGGCCAACCTGGTGAGCAACGCCATCCGCTACGCGCCCGAGGGCAGCGCCGTGGAGATGGCGGCGCGCCCCGACGGCGACTTCGTGGCCATCACCGTGCGCGACGAGGGACCGGGCATTCCCGAGAAGCACCTGCCCCGGCTCTTCGAGCGCTTCTACCGCGTGGACACGGCCCGAACCCGGGAAGGCGGCGGCACCGGACTGGGCCTGGCCATCGTGAAGCACATCGCCATGGTGCATGGCGGCAGCATCGCCGTGCACAGCACCATGGGTCTCGGCAGCGTCTTCACGCTGCGTCTGCCCGCCCAGGCGGTCGGGCAGACCCCGGAAGCCGCGACGGCGGACAACGCATCCTGAACACGTTCTTAACACCGATCGGGCACTCTTCCCGGTGTCCCATGCTTCGGCGCGCCGCCGCCATCCTTCTCGGTCTCGTGGCGCTGCTGGCAGGCGGCGCGGCCTCGCCGGGAGCGGATGAACTGGCCAACCTCCGGGGCCGGGTCCGCGTGGATGGAAGCAGCACCGTCTTCCCCATCACCGAGGCGGTGGCCGAGGAGTTCGCCCGAGTGGCCCGCCGCGTGCGCGTCACCGTGGGCGTGAGCGGCACCGGAGGCGGCTTCAAGCGATTCTGCACCGGCCTGACCGACGTGTCCAACGCCAGCCGTCCCATCTCGGCCACCGAGGTCAAGACCTGCGCGGAGCACGGTGTGGAGTTCATCGAGCTCCCGGTGGCGTACGACGGCCTGTGCGTGGTGGTGAACCCGGGCAATGACTGGGTCCGCCAGCTCACCGTGGAGCAGATCCGGAAGATCTACGGGTCGAAGGAGACGGCTCGCACCTGGCGTGAACTGGATCCAGCCTGGCCTGACCGACCGATCCGCGTGTACAGCCCCGGCACGGACAGCGGCACCTTCGACTATTTCCGCGAAGTGGTGCTGGGCAGCAAGGGCACCACCCGGCCGGACATGAGCGTGAGCGAGGACGACAACATCCTGGTGACCGGCGTGGCGGGTGACCGTGACGCGATCGGCTTCTTCGGCTTCGCGTACTACGTGGAGAACCGCGACAAGGTGAAGGCCGTGCCCATCGACGGCGGCGCAGGCCCGGTGCTGCCCAGCGACGCGACCATCATCGACGGCACCTACCGTCCCTTCAGCCGGCCCCTGCTCATCTACGTGAGCCGCCGAAGCGCGGAGCGATCGGACGTGCAGGCCTTCATCGACTTCTACCTGGACCAGACGTCCACGCTGGTGCCGGACGTGGAC
>RFOC01000210.1 GCA_009926815.1 Planctomycetota bacterium | reverse complement strand
CGCCGGGCCTGTCTGCAGAAATGGAACACCGCCGTGGGCGTGCACGGCTGAAACAATTGACGCACCCCCACGCATCAACGCCAAGGAGTCCCCTCTTGCGAACGCTCACCATCCTCCTGTCCCTCGCCATGCTCGCTCCGGTCGCCTGCAACGTGGCGCCCAAGACCGACGAGCGGGAGAGCTTCGTCATGGAAGCGCGCGAGGGGCTCCAGTACTTCGAGAAGCATGTCACGGGGCTTCGCGAGCAGATCCGTCGCTCCGCGGGCTACGCGGTGTTCCCGGGCGCGGGGCAGTGGGGCATCATCTTCACGGGCGGCAGCTTCGGCCGCGGAGCCGTGTTCACGCCGGATGGCACGCAGCTTGGCTGGGCCGCCGAGAACCAGTTCAACGTGGGCCTTCAGGCAGGTGGCCAGGGCAAGAAGATCCTGCTGGTGTTCGCGGACACCGACACGCTGGAGAAGTTCAAGCAGGGCCTGCTGACCGGCAAGGTCGAGGGCATGGCCGTGGCCGCCGACAAGGGCGCCACCGGCACCTCGAGCTTCGAGAACGGCGTGGCGGTGTACGTGGGCCAGCAGAAGGGCCTCATGGCCGGCGGCATGGTGGGCATGGAGAACTTCCGCTACCGCGCCCTGGGACATGAGAAGGATGATGGGTCTGGCCACTGAGGGCTGCGCGGATCCCGCCGCCATCTGTTAGCGTCCTCCCATTCCGGGGCCTTGGAAGTCGGCCGGACCCGAAGCGGGTCGCGGCCGCACATGGTGTGCGAGAGCGGACGGCCCCTCTGATCGCATGCATGCCGGCAGGCGTCGCAGCGTGATCGGAATCCCTTCGCAGGAACCAGCATGTCCTCACACTCGGGTCTTGCCCTGAGCGCCGTCACGATCGATCCGGTTGTTTCCGAAGTTCCCCACGCCGCCCCGGATCGCCTTCCGGTGCCGGACACCGTGATGGCCGGCACCATCGTGTGGCCGTACGCCATCACCATCGGCCTGGTGCACGCGCTGGCCCTGCTGGCCGCGCTGCCGTGGCTGTTCTCCTGGACCGGGCTGATCGCGGCCGTGCTGGGCGTGCACGTGTTCGGTCAGGGCATCAACCTCTGCTATCACCGGCTGCTCACGCACCGGAGTGCGCGAGTGCCCAGGTGGCTCGAGCGATCCATGGTGGTGGTGGCGCTCTGCTGCCTGCAGGACACGCCGGGCAAGTGGGTGGCCACGCATCGCTTCCACCACAACCATTCCGACGAGATGCAGGACCCGCACTCGCCGCTGGTGCGCTTCCTGTGGGCGCATGTGGGGTGGCTCATGGTGCGCAACAGCGCCACGAACAGCATCGACATGTACCGCCGCTACGCGCGCGACGTGCTGGAGGACCCGTTCTACATGGCCCTGGAGAAGCGCCCGATCTGGATCTGGATCTGGCTGGCCCACGCGGCCCTCTTCTTCATGGTGGGACTGGCGATCGGCTGGACCCAGTCGGGCCCCATGGCCGGCGTGCAGTTCGGGCTGAGCCTGCTGGTGTGGGGCGTGATGGTGCGCACCGTGCTGGTGTGGCACATCACCTGGAGCGTGAACTCGCTCACGCACCTGTTCGGCTACAGCAACTACGACACCAGCGATCACAGTCGCAACAACTGGCTGGTGGCCATCCTCACGGTGGGCGAGGGCTGGCACAACAACCATCACCATGATCCGGCCAGCGCCAGCAACCACCACCGCTGGTGGGAGTTCGACGTGACCTACCTGCAGATCCGGCTGCTGGAGCTGGTGGGTCTGGCCACGCACGTGGTGCGGCCCCGGCATGTGCGGCACGCGGCTCGCGCGAAGCCAGGATCCACCTGAACCAGGGTCCCATTTTCGATCTTGGGGCGATCGGCGGGCCGAAGGATGGACAGGAGGCCCGCATGCACGATCCCGCCCTGACGCGCGAAGCCCTGGCCGAACTGCCCGCCGACATCTCCACCAGCCCGCTGTTCAACGGCGATCTGGCTCCGGTGCCCACGCGTCGGCGCACCTGGAGCACCTGGAACTTCGCGGCACTGTGGATCAGCATGGCGCATTGCCTGCCCACCTACATGCTGGCGGGGGGACTGATCGCGATGGGCATGAACTGGTGGCAGGCGCTGGGCACCATTGCGCTTGGCAACGTGATCGTGCTCATTCCCATCCTGCTGAACGCGCATCCGGGCACGAAGCACGGGATCCCGTTCCCGGTGCTGGCCAGAAGCAGTTTCGGAACCGTGGGGGCGAACGTGCCCGCCATCCTGCGAGCCGTGGTGGCGTGCGGGTGGTTCGGCATCCAGACCTACATCGGTGGCGAGGCCGTGCGCACCTTCCTGGCGGCGGCATGGCCGGCGTTCAACGAGATCGGGGGCGGGGCCACGGTGATGGGGCTTGGTATGCCCAGCGCGATCACCTTCGGCATCTTCTGGGTGCTCAACATCGCCATCATCCTGTTCGGCATGAACGCCGTGCGCGTGTTCGAGAACTGGAGCGCGCCGCTCGTTCTCATCATGGCCGTGTGGCTTCTGTGGTGGATCGTCGGTCGAGCCGGCGGCCTTGGTCCCATGTTTGACCGCCCGAGCAGCTTCGCCACGAATGCCGACTTCTGGAAGGCATTCGTGCCCAGCCTGACCGGCATGATCGGCTTCTGGGCCACGCTCAGCCTGAACATTCCGGATTTCACGCGATTCGGCAGCAGCCAGCGCGCCCAGCTGTGGGGCCAGACGCTCGGCCTGCCCACCACCATGTTCGGATTCAGCGCCATGGCGGTGGTCATCACCAGCGCGGCGGAAGGGCTGCTGAAGGGCACCGATCCGAAGACGCTGTGGGATCCGGTGGTGGTGCTTGGGCACATCACCAGCAGCGTGCCGCCCGCGGGGTTCGAGGCGCCGCTGCTGGCTGACGCCGGCACACGCTGGGCCGTGGCGCTGCTGGCGCTCCTTGGCGTGGCCGTGGCCACCATCGCCACCAACATCGCCGCCAACGTGGTGAGCCCCGCGAACGACTTCGCCAACTGCGCTCCGCGCCTGATCAGCTTCAGGACCGGCGGCGTGATCACGGGCGTGGTCGGCATTCTCATCATGCCGTGGAAGCTGCTGGCCAACCCCGAGGCCTACATCTTCAACTGGCTCGTGGGGTATGGCGCGCTGCTGGGGCCGATCGCCGGCATCATGGTGGTCGACTACTGGCTGGTGCGCCGCACGCAGCTGGACGTGCCCGACCTGTATCGGCCGAAGGGTCGCTACGCGGGCACCAACCCCGTGGCCCTGGTGGCGCTCGTGGCTGGCGTGGCGCCCAACATCATCGGCTTCCTGCGCAGCGTGAAGGTGATGCAGGGCGGGCCCGACCTGTGGGACGCCCTCTATCCCTACTCGTGGTTCATCGGCTTCGCGATCGCAGCGGTGGTGTACCGGCAGGGCATGCGTCGCAGCCGGTTCGGTGCGGCTCAGGCCTTGCGACTGACCCAGCAGAATTCGTCGCCGCGCGACAGCAGCTCGCCGGCACGCCTGGTGAAAAAGCGATCGACGGCGCGCACCACGCCGGGCCAGGCGATGGAATAGTCGTGACCGCAGAACCAGCCGCCGCGCTTCACCTTGGGATACCAGGCCTCCAGATCGGCGGCCACGGCGGCGAACTCGTGCGCCGCATCGATGAACACCGCATCGAGCGATCCATCCGCGAAGGTGGCGGCCGCCTCCAGCGAGGGCAGCCGCAGGGCACTGAACCGGTCCGCCACCGGCGCCAGGTTGGCGGTGAACTCCTCGAAGAGCGT
>RFOC01000209.1 GCA_009926815.1 Planctomycetota bacterium | reverse complement strand
GGCCAACGTGCCCCCGCAGGGCGGCCGCAAGCACCCCGAGCAGCAGTACATCCAGATGGACACCACGCACATCCTCTTCATCTGCGGCGGCAGCTTCGAGGGGATCGAGGGCATCATCAAGAAGCGGCTGGGCCAGCGGCGCATCGGCTTCACCGCGGAATTGCCCAGCCAGCGACGCGAGGAGGAGGTGGCCCGGCTGCTGGAGCAGATCACCCCCGAGGACGTGCTGGAGTACGGCATGATTCCCGAGCTGGTGGGCCGCCTGCCCATCCTCTGCCCGCTCATGCCGCTGGACCGCGCGGCCATGGTGAACATCCTCACCGAGCCGCGCAACGCGCTGGTGAAGCAGTTCCAGCACTTCTTCCGGCTCGAGGGCGCGGAACTGGAGTTCACGGCGGATGCGCTGGACCTGATCGCCGAGCGCGCGCTGCAGCGCCGCACCGGCGCCCGTGCCCTTCGCGCGGTGATGGACGAGATCATGCTGGAGCTCATGTACCACCTGCCCGAGATGGACAACGTGAACACGGCGTACGTGCTGGACGCGCATGCCATCCGCGACCGCAAGCCGCTCACCGCCATGCGGCGCCGCACTCGGGAGTCGGCATGAGCACCGTGGCCACGGCCGCGCGGCCGTGGAGCGCCATGGAACGCGATCTCCGGGGACGGTGGTCCTGCCCTGCGCGGCGCGACGAGCGCATGCGCGGCTTCGTGGCCGCCTGCTGGCCGCACCTGGCCCCCACCGGCGTGAGCTGGATGGGCTTCTACGAACGGGATCCCGCCGATCCCGCCGCCCTCCGGCTGGCGGCCCGCGAGCCTCGGCCGGCCTGCAGCCCCATTGGGCTCCACGGCGCCTGCGGCCAGAGCCTGCTGGCGGCGCGGCCTCTGGTGGTGCACGACGTGGCGGATCTGGGCCCCCACTACATCGCCTGCGATCCCCGGGACCGCAGCGAGGTCGTGGTGCCCTGCCTGGCCCCCGACGGCGTGGCCTGGGGGGTGCTGGACCTGGACAGTCACCAGGTGGGCTGCTTCCAGCCGGGGGACGCGGAGGCCCTGGCCCACCTTCTCCGCCTGGCGGGCCTCTCCCGCTGATCCGGCAAGCACTTGCGGGAAGGTCGGGGGTTCCGCTACACTGTGCGGCTCGCCAGAAGGAGCCTTCCCCATGCCTCGTCGCTGCCATTTCACCGGTGCCCGCACTTCCTCCGGAAACGTCATCCAGCGTCGCGGCAAGGCCAAGTACCTCGGCGGCGTGGGCATCAAGACCACCAGCTGCAAGAAGCGGACCTTCAAGCCCAACCTGCAGAACGTGACCACCATGATCGATGGCCGCCCGGTTCGGGTGAAGGCCAGCGTCCGGGCGATCCGTCAGGGCCTGGTGGTCAAGCCGGTGCGTCGCAAGGCCGTGTATTCGGCCGCGAAGGCTCGCTGAGCCCTTCGCAAGTTCCGCAAACCGCTGAAATCAACGAAGTCTCGTCCGTGGAATCGCGTTTCACGGGACAATCTTCTCCGTTTTTGAACTTGGTGGATTGACTGTCCTGTCATCCGGCGTAGATTTCCGCGTCCTTCGGCCAAGCCAGGCTCCGACGCCATCTCAGGGTCAAGGTTGACCCACGAACCAGATGCAGGAGCAGCACCTCACAGGCCGATGACCTGCGGACCCTGTTTTCGGTCCAAATGTGCCCGGAGGTTTTCGCACCCCCCCAATGGGTGTGCGGTCTGCCTTTCGGGCTTCGGTGCCCCGCCATGGCCCTCGGCCCCGGCGGTGGATGATCCGGCGAAGTCGCGGCTTCGCAGGGTCGATCGGTCGTTCCGCGACGGCTGCCATGGATGGAGCCGTGTCTGGTCGTCTGCCCCGCCCCATGAGCACGCCGCTGCGCAACCTGAGCGATCGCGATCGCGTTCTCGAGGCCACCGACCTGGTGGCGCTCGTGGGCGAGCATGTCGCGTTGAAGCCTCGCGGGCGCGAGCATGTGGGCCTCTGCCCCTTCCACGATGACCGCACGCCCAGCATGGCCGTGGTCACCCACAAGGGCAACGCGTTCTACAAGTGCTTCTCGTGCGGTGCCGCGGGCAACGCCATCGACTTCGTGATGAACTTCCACAAGATGGAGTTCATCGAGGCCCTGCGTCACCTCGCGGGCCGGGCCGGCATGGAGCTGCAGGGCTCGCGCGACCAGGGCCCGAAGGATCCCGCCACCAGCCGCGAGGCGCTGCGCAAGGCCATGGACGCCGCCAACCGCTTCTACCGCAAGTGTCTGGCGGACCCGGGTCTCGGCGCCGCGGCACGGGAGCACGTCGCCCGGCGCGCCCTGCCCGCCGAGGCGGTGGAGCTGTTCCAGATGGGCGCCAGTCCGGATGGCTGGGATCACCTGGTGAAGCACGTCGATCGACTGGTGGGCCATGCCGCCGCGGGTGGCGAGCGCCTGCATCGCGAGAGCTTCGAGGCCCTGGGCCTGATCCGCCCCGGCCAGCGCGGACCCATCGATGGCTTCCGCGGACGCCTCATGTTCCCCATTCATGACGAGCTGGGGCACGTGATCGCCTTCGGTGCCCGGGCCCTGAAGGACGGCGACGAGCCCAAGTACCTGAATTCGCCGGAATCCCCGCTGTTTTCCAAGGGCCGCACGCTCTACGCCCTGCACCAGGCGCGCCGCTCGATCATCGAGGCCCGGCACGCCATCGTGGTCGAGGGCTACATCGACGCCCTGGCCCTGCACGCGCACGGCGTCACCAACGTGGTCGCCACCCTGGGCACCTCGCTCACCCGGGAGCACGCCCGAACGCTGCAGCGCATGGCGGAGCGCATCACGCTGGTGTTCGATCCCGACGCCGCCGGCGAGAAGGCCGCCGACCGAGCCGTGGAGACCTTCCTGGCCGTGCCCATCGACGTGCGCATCGCCAGGCTTCCGGATGGACTCGATGCGGACGAGCTGCTGGTGCGGCCGGATGGCCGTGCCACGTTCGATGCCGCCATCGAGACCGGCGAGGACGCGCTGGCATGGATGGTGCGACGCTTCCGCGCGGACCTGCGCGACGCGGCCAGCATGTCCGGTCGCCAGCAGCGGCTGCAGGCCCTGCTCCAGAAGCTGGGGGAACTGGGTTTCCGGCAGATCGATCCGCTGCGGCGCCGCTTCGTGCTCAACGCGCTGGCCGAGATGGTGCAGGTGCCGGTGGACACGCTGCTCGCCGCGGTGCCGGGTCCCCGTCCCACGCCGGTCGCACCGGGCGAGGCGTCGGCCGCGACGGAAACCGTCACGCCGGTCGAACCAGCAGGGCCGCGTCACCGTGCCCGCCACATGGCGGAACGGAACTTCCTGGCGATGGTGCTTGCCCTGGAGGATCGCGAGGGCGTCCGGATCACGCTCGAGGACGCCGGTCCCCTGCCGCTGGCCGAGGCCTTCGGCGAGGCTCACTTCGACCATCCCGAGCACCGCAGCCTGTGGAACCTGCTGGCCGCCCGGCTCGAGTCCGGGAAGTCCTTCCGCGTCCAGGACGTCGTGGCCGACACCGACGCGCCTACCCTCAAACTTTTGGCCGGCGAGCTCTGGGAAACCGGAAGCCGCCGGCTGGTCTCGGCCGATGCCATGCAGTCGCTGCAGTCGGCCGCGACGGATCTCGACCGTCAGCTCCGCCAGGGGGCGGAGCCCACACCCCCCCGGGGAAAGCCCCTGGACCAGACCACGCTGGTGGCCCTGGTCGAGCGGCGTCGCCGGGAGGGACACCGTCCGGGGGCCATCGCCCGAGCCGTTCGAGGCGAGGCACGCAACGCAACCGCAGGGCTT
>RFOC01000208.1 GCA_009926815.1 Planctomycetota bacterium | reverse complement strand
TTCGCGTGGAGTGAGGTCGCTGGTCGCACGAGACTTTGCCTCAGTCACCTTGCTCGCCAGACGTTCCTTCGAGACCAGCGCGATGCGCGCGGGCAGTGGCGCCGGCTCGGAGATGGGCACCGCATGCATGGCGATGAAGTAGTTCGCCATCTTCGGCGAGGCCTCGGGGCGGCCATCGTGCCTCGTGCCGACGCGGGCCATGAAAGCATCGAGCGCCTTGCTGATCGCGCGGAGTTCCTCCAGCTCGTGCTCGTCGAGGTGCTCAAGCGTGAAGGCGCGCTTCTCCCAGTGCTTCGATCCGGGCACGGCCGGCGGGCCGTCGATGTGACGCCGACTTCGCTGGTTCCATGCGTCGATCATGCGCCGGGCGAGCGCGCGGTGCGCCGGAACGGCGGTGTCATGCACCACAACGATGCGGTCGCCAATGGTGCGCCACCCGCCGCGCGGAAGCCGCCTGGAGGCGCGTTCGCGCTGCACCAGGCCGACGCGCTCGAGCCGCGAGAGACGGCGCGTGATCTCGGCCAGCGTGCACCGGGAGGCGTCGGCAAGCGTGCGCTCGTTCACGGCGCGGCCGAAGCGGCGGAGCAATTCCCACAGACCCATGATCTGGTCTTCGAGCAGCAGGTCGATCACGCCGGGCGCGTCGAGCGGAAGGGGTGATGGTGCGTGTGGCATCGGCATGAGGGCCCCGAGGCGCCGCCGATGCTAGAGGCGTCGGTCACTCGACGGTCCGTGCACCTGTACGACCTTGGTCGTATCGAGTGCCGGTGCGCGCCGTGGCCCGGGTGCTCCCGGCCCGGCATGAACCCGTCTCCAGCGGCGCCTTGCCGCTATCGGGTGTCTGGGCGGCCCAGGCCGTTCCAGAGTCCGTTGTCCACCTCGCCATCCCCATTGGCATCGTCCATGCGTCGCGCCGTCATGCCGTCGACGTGTCCATCGAGGAAGACGATGTTGACGAGGCCGAGGTTGCGCTCCGCTGGCGTGGCGCGGCACACGGGATCACCGGGCCGGCTGTGCGCAGCGCCACCCTCGCCCATGAGGACACCATCGCCTCCGCCCTCGTTGCCGTAGTTGGCCGACGCCGTGGGTCCGCCGTCCGCTCGACGCGAACCCCGGGAGCCCAGCGTGCGCGACGCCAGCGGTGGATCGATCGTGAAGGTGCCCTGCGAGGTCCATGGCGAGTCCAGGGTGCGGCCATTGGCGTTGTTCACCTTGTCGGCCCGGGATCCATGGGTGTCCGCCACGGCGATGGTGCCGGCCGCATCCGCGAGCGTTGAACCGAGTCGCCCATGGAAGGGCGCATCCCACGGGGCCGACCAGGCGGCGTTGAAGCGACCATTGCCCAGGTACTGGTAGTTGTAGCCGTAGCCCCCGAAGGTGAGGGACGCATCATGATGGAAGGGAGTCGACATGCGCGACAGTTCCTCGCCCGTGAGGCAGGGGCTCAGGTAGACGTCCCGGACCCCGAGGAAGGGCCACAGCGCATCCGTCCAGTGGAAACGCGGCTCGCCCGGCCGCGGGGGATACACCGAGGCGGGGAGATGGCCACCGCGCTCCGCGGCATAGGCGGCCAGCGCGGTGCCGAGCTGGTGCAGGTTCGACCTGGAGAGGCTGATGGCGGCTCGCTGTCGCATGCCGCCGAGGGCCGGGACGATCAGGGCCGCAAGCAGCGCGATCACCGCGATGACCACCAGCAGCTCGACCAGCGTGAAGCCGGAGCGACGCGATGGCCGCTCAGCGCACATCGGCCCTGCCCAGGCCATTCCAGAGGCCGTTGTCCACGCTTCCGTCGCCGTCGCTGTCATCCAGTTCCTCCGGCAGCAGCGATTCCACGTGCCCGTCCAGGAAGGCGGTCGACACCTTGCCCAGGTTGCGCGGAGCGGGCGTGGCGCGGCACACGGGATCGCCGGGCCTTCCAACGGTTGCGCCGCCTTCGCCCATCAGCACGCCGTCGCCTCCGCCCTGATACCCGTAGTTCGCGGAGCCAGTCGCACCGCCCGATGCTCGGCGAGCGCCACGGGACCCCAGGCTTCGGGAGGCCAGGGGCGGGTCCAGGGCATAGACGCCGTTGGCGGACCACGGCGAATCCATGGTCTGACCACCCGCATTGTCGATCTGCTCGGCCTTCGTGCCGTTGGCGTCGGCGATCGCGATGGTGCGGGCGGGCGCCGAGATCATGGCGCCGAGCCGCGCGTGGAAGGCCGTGTTCCAGGGCTCTGGCCAGGAGGCGTTGTGCCGGCCATTGCCCAGGTACTGGTAGTTGTAGCCATAGCCCCCGAAGGTGATCGAGGGATCGTGCGCGAAGGGCGTGAGCATGCGCATGGCCTCGTCCGCGGTCACTTGCGGCGAGAGGTAGACCTCGCGCACGCCCAGATGGGGCCAGAGCGCATCGGGCCAGCGGATCCGCGGTGTGGGCGGTGCGGGATAGCTGTGCGCCGGCAGGAAACCCTTGCGTTCGGACGCGTAGGTCTGCAGGGCCGTGCAGAGCTGACGAAGGTTGCCCTGACTGTTCGCCGAGCGCGACATGGCCAGGACATGCCGCGTGGCGGGCAGCAGCAGCGCGATCAGTGCGGCGATCACCGCGATGACCACCAGCAGCTCGACCAGCGTGAACGCTCGTCGCAGGCGGCGCCTCACGCCATCTCGATCAGCATGCTCACCGCGTTGCCGCCGCCCAGGCACAGCGAGCACACACCGCGCTTGCCGCCGGTGCGCCTGAGCTGGTGGATCAGCGTGACCAGCACGCGGGCACCGCTGGCGCCGATGGGGTGACCCAGCGCGATGCCGCCGCCGCCGATGTTGAGCCTGTCCTCGGTGATGCCCAGCGGCTTGATGTCGGCCAGCACCTGCGCGGCGAAGGCCTCGTTGATCTCGAACAGGTCGATGTCCTTCACGCCCAGGCCGGCCTTCTTCAGCAGCCGCTCGATCGAGAGGGCCGGCGCGAAGAAGAGATCCTTCGGCGCCGTGCCGGCCGTGTCCTGGGCCAGGATGCGCGCGAGCGGCTTCAGGCCCAGTTCCTTCGCCTTCGACTCGCTCATCACGATCACCGCGGCGGCACCGTCGCTGATCTGGCTGGCGTTGCCGGCGGTCACGCTGCCATCCTTGCCGAAGGCGGGCTTCAGCTTCGCCAGGCCGTCGGCCGTGGAATCGGCCCGGATGCCCTCGTCGGCGTCGCAGCCCGCCTTCTGGCCGATCCTCTCGGCCTGCAGCGGCACGATCTCGGCCTT
This sequence comes from Planctomycetota bacterium, assembly GCA_009926815.1. Taxonomy (GTDB): domain Bacteria; phylum Planctomycetota; class Phycisphaerae; order Phycisphaerales; family SM1A02; genus SYAC01. The sequence continues at coordinate 554 of RFOC01000208.1, read as the reverse complement.
GAACCAGCCCTCCTTCGCGGCATGGGCCGCTCGCTGGTGGCTCTGCGCGCTGAAGCGGTCCTGCTCGGCGCGGCTGATGCCGGCCTTCTGCGCGGTGTAGTCCGCGGCGCAGCCCATGGCCCACTTCTCGTGCGCGCAGCTGAGGCCATCGTGCGCCATGTGGTCCTGCATCTTCGCCTCGCCGTAGCGCACGCCGTTGCGGAGGTGCATGAAGTGCGGCGCCAGATCCATGTTCTCCATGCCGCCCGCCACCGCCGCGTGCAGTTCACCGGCGCGGATGGCGGTGGCTGCCTGCATGACGGCCTGCAGGCCCGAGCCGCACACCTTGTTCACGGTGACGGCGCTGAGCGTGTCGGGAAGTCCCGCCAGAAGCCCCGCCTGCCGCGCCGGATTCTGGCCCACGCCGGCCTGCAGCACGCAGCCCATGATGCACTCCTCGATGGCGCCCTTGGCGGCGGGGACATCGGCGAGAAGCGCCTCGATCGCGAAGGCGCCCAGTTGCGGCGCCGGCACCTTGGCGAGCGAGCCTCCGAACTTGCCCACGGGCGTGCGAC
>RFOC01000207.1 GCA_009926815.1 Planctomycetota bacterium | reverse complement strand
GGGTCCCGCGCCATCACCGTCATGCTTCGAGAGGCCGGGCCAGGCGTGGTGCTCTTTCCGGGAGCCACCGTCGACGTGCTGGCCACCGTGGAGGTGCCGGCACGCGGGGGCGCCGCCAAGGAAACGATGACTCGGGTGATCGTCGAGGGCGTCCGCGTGCTCGCGGTCAACACGGATGCGCCTTCCAAGTCAGAGGAAACGGCCGAGCGACGAAGCCTGCCTCGTCGAATGACGGTCACCCTGCTGACCTCGCCAGTTCAGGCGAACCAGATCGAACTGGCAAGTTCCAAGGGCATGATCGGCCTGACGCTTCGACCTGAGGTCGATGCGAATGCCGCAAGCGTGGCACCAGCCACCACCGAGAGTCTGCTGGGCATGAACGCAACCCGCACGGAGTTGGCTGCACCTTCACCGGCCGCTTCGGCCGCGCCGCCTGCGGCTGCGGCGACAGGCAGCCCCGCGCCTGCGCCCCCGCCCGTCTGGGAGGTCACCGTGGTGAAGGGCGATGAATCCGTCCGCCACGCCTTCCCCACCGACACACGCCAAGGCTCCGGCCGCAACGCAGGCCCGGGAGGCTCCCCTCGATGAACCGCGATCACTTCCGAATCCTGGGCGCCAATGCCTGCGTGGGCTTGCTCACGCTGCTGGCTGCAAGTCCCATCGCCTCGGCGGCCAACACCGCCGCCACGGTTCCAGCCGAACCGGCGGCCGCGCTCGACCCGCGACATCCGGAGTTCGTGGGGCCGGTCATGGCCTCCGAAGTGCGGGCACCGGAGCCGGTCGCTGCAGTCGTGGCGGCTGCTGTCGCCGCGACCAGCGAGCCAGTGAGCCTGGTGATGGGCGGATCGCTGATGATCAAGACGCCGGGCCGCGTGGGCACGGTGGTGGTGGCGCATCCCGCGGTGGCGGATGCACGGCCCGTGTCCCCCAACGAGATCATCGTGCTGGGCAAGGCCGTGGGGCAGACCGATCTGGTCCTTCGCCTGGAGGACGGTTCATCCATCACGCGACGCGTGACGGTGGGACTGGACCGCGAGGAACTGCAATCCCGCCTGAAGCGCATCTTCGGCGTGGATCTGCAAGCCGATGACGTGGGCGGCGCCATTGCCCTTCGCGGCGATGTTCCGGACCTGGGCACGGGTGCCCTGATCAAGAACTACATGGATGCCGGCGGTGCCAAGTGGGTGGATCTGACCCGCTTCGCGGGACTGCGGCAGGTGCAGCTGAAGGTCCGCATCGCCGAGGCGAGCCGCCAGGCGCTGCGAGAGCTGGCCTTTGGCGCCGTGGTGGGCGGCTCCAGCTTCTTCGGTGGACTGCAGGCACCCGGCACGGGATCGCCGTTTCAGAGAGTCTCGATCTCGCCCGGCGCGGGGGCTCAGGTCACCAATACCCTGGCCGGCGGCGCAACGACGGCCGCATCCTCGGTCACGGATCCCAACTTCGGCTTCAACAGCCTTCCGGTGTCCAGCGCCACCACGCTGTTTGGTGGCGTGCCCGGGGCGGACCTGGAGTTCTACATCCAGGCGCTGGTGCAGAACAGTTACGTGCGACTGCTGGCGGAGCCCAACCTGGTGGCGATCAGCGGGCAGCAGGCCACCTTCCTGGTCGGTGGCGAATTCCCCATTCCCGTGGTGCAGGGCATGGCGGGCGGTGCCGGCAATTCGGTCACGGTCGAATACAAGGAGTACGGCGTGCGGCTGAACTTCCGACCCGAGGTGCTGGGCGATGGCCGCATCCGGCTTGAGGTGGCACCCGAGGTCAGCGAACTCTCGACGATCGGCAGCATCAAGCAGGCTGGATTCGAGGTGCCCAGCGTCATCGTGCGAAGGTCCAAGACCACCGTGGAGCTGGGCAGCGGCCAGTCGTTCGCCATGGCGGGCCTGCTCCGCACGAAGGACCAGGCTCGCGTGGCCAAGGTCCCCGTGCTGGGCGACATTCCCGTGTTCGGGGCCTTGTTCCGCAGCGTGCGTTACGAGCAGGACCAGACCGAGCTGGTGGTCATGGTGACGGCGGACCTTGTGGAGCCGCTGGACGATGGCATGGATCGACCCATGCCCGGCGACCTGCACCAGACGCCCAACGATTGGGAACTCTTCATGGAGGGCCGCATCAGCGGCACCACCGAACTGGGCACGCTGAACCGCCTGAAGGCCCTGGGCCTGACAGGCCTGCGCGGCCCGGGAGCATGGCGTCGATCGGATGAACCCCGAAGGCCCGCCGCCGATCCCATGCCGACCGCCGCAGTCGAGGAGGCTGCGGCCCAGGCGCAACCGATGGACACCGCAGAAACCACAACGGAGAACGCGTCCCCGTGAGCGAGGCTTCCGTCCAGGGTTCGCTTGCCGATCTTCGCCGCGAGCTGCACGAGCGGCTCATGGCCGGCTTCGACTTCGTGGCGGCCGAGCGGCTGGACCGGCAGAGTCTGGTGGCCGACTGCACGGCACGGATCGAGCAGGGCATCGACCGATCCGCCCGCGGCCTCTCGGTGGCGGATCGTGACTGGCTGGTTCGCGGCGTGCTGGATGACATGTTCGGTCTTGGGCCGCTGGAGCCGCTGCTGGCCGACCATGAACTGACCGACATCCTGGTGGTGCGGCCGGACCGCATCTTCGTGGAGCGGCATGGGCGTCTGGAGCTCTCGAACGCCAGCTTCAGGGACACGGGTCACCTGCTGCACGTGATCCACAGACTGGTGCGCAACGCGGGCCGCCGAATCGACGAGCGCAGTCCCATGGTGGACGCCCGGCTGCCCGATGGCTCCCGCGTGAACGCCATCATTCCGCCCCTGGCGGTGGATGGGCCGCAACTGAGCATCCGCAGGTTCCCCGAACAAGCGCTCACGCTGGACCGCCTGGTGGCCCTGGGCACGCTTCCGGCGGCCACGGCGGAACTGCTTCGCGCGGCCGTGCGGGGCCGGCTCAACATCATCCTGTCCGGCGGTGCGGGCGTGGGCAAGACCACGCTCCTGAACGCGGTCTCGGCGTCGCTGGATGCCCGGGAGCGCGTGATCACCATCGAGGATGCCGCCGAACTGCGCCTGCAGGGCAACCATGTGGTCCGGCTGGAGACCCGCGCGGCCAACGTGGAGGGCGTGGGCGAGATCACCGCCCGCGAACTGCTCCGCAATGCGCTGCGCATGCGGCCCGATCGCATCATCGTGGGCGAGTGCCGCGGCGCCGAGGCCTTCGACATGCTGCAGGCCATGAACACGGGCCACGAAGGCAGCATGACCACGCTGCACGCCAACACCGCCCGGGACACGCTGACCCGCCTCGAGTCCATGCTCTCGATGGGTGGGCTGGACATGCCGCTGCGTGTGCTGCGGGATTACGTGGCCTCGGCGATCCAACTCGTCGTGCATCTCACCCGCCTGCCGGATGGCCGTCGCGTGGTCAGTGAGGTGGTCGAGGTGCGCGGATCGACCGACGAATCGATCCAAACCGAGGTGCTGCACCGCTACCGGCTGCGTGCCGTGCAGGCCGGGCGGGTCGAGGGCGGCTTCGAGGCCACCGGTGCCGTGCCCGCGTTCAATCGGATCCTTGAAGCCAGGGGCTGCCAGCCGTCGGCGTCGATCTTCGCGGCCGGGCCGCTTCCGGAGCATCGATCATGAGCGGCCTGCCCTGGTGGCTCATGCCTTCGATCGCCGGCGGAATCGCGGCCGTGATGGTGGTCCTGCTGTCCCGAGCCGATCGCAACGCTCCAGCCGAGTCCACCCTTCGCCGGGAGCCGGTCCATGAATCCTGGTGGCCTTCGCTGCTGGCGGGACTGGCCGTCACGGCCGTGGTGG
>RFOC01000206.1 GCA_009926815.1 Planctomycetota bacterium | reverse complement strand
CCCCGCCCCCGCATGTCGACCCCTTCCGCAAGCACGATCGCGACCCTCGAGGTGGACCTCGATCGCCAGTTGCGGTTCACTCGCGGCACGATCGAGCTCCGCGCCGGCGAGCTCGTGGACCGCACCGAGGGCCAGGCGCAATCGTGGCCACTCGGTGGCGGACTCTCGCTTCGACATGGTGACCACGGCGGTGTCGGCCTGCTCGAACTGGTGGATGGCGACCGGCGGCTCCAGTTCTGGCGGTTCACCATGCAGTCGAACCCGGCCGCGGTCCGGTTCATGGCGCAGTTCGAGGCGGCGGAGCGCGTGGCCGCGGGCGGTGCACCACCGGCGGCCCCGACGGCGGAGACATGCCCCACCTGCCAGGCCACCATGCCGGAAGGGACCGCCCAGTGCCCCGCATGCACGCGGGAACTTCGCGAGGCTCCATCGAGCTGGGTGCTGCTGCGGCTTCGACGGTTTGCAAAACCGTACAAGTGGAAACTGCTGCTGGCCATGGGCCTCATGCTCGCGGCCACCGCGGCCCGGCTGGTGCCGCCGTATCTCACGATCCCGCTGATGGATGACGTGCTCGTCCCCTTCCAGGCGGGCAAGCACATCGAGCCCTCGCTGGTGGCCTCGCTCCTGCTCGGGCTGTTCGGTGCCGCGGTGGTGGCATGGGTGCTGGGATGGATCACCACCTGGCTGCTGGCCCTGGTCTCGGAGCGCGTGGCCGCGGACATGCGGATCGCCTCCTTCGAGCACCTGCTGGGCCTGAGCCTGGACTACTTCGGGGCCAAGCGCACCGGTGACCTCATGGCCCGCATCGGGTCGGACACCGATCGCATCTCCATCTTCCTCTCCATCCATGCCCTGGACTTCGTCACCGATGCGCTGATGCTGATCATGACGTCGGTCATCCTGTTCTCCATCGATCCGTGGCTGGCGCTGGCCACGCTGGTGCCGCTGCCGGTGATCACGTGGCTCATCCAGGCGGTGCGCGGCCGGCTGCGGATGGGTTTCGAGAAGATCGGGCGGGCCTGGAGCGACCTGACCAGCGTGCTGGCCGACACCATTCCGGGCATCCGCGTGGTGAAGGCGTTCGCGCAGGAGCGTCGCGAGTCGCAGCGGTTCCGTGAGGCCAACCGCCTGAACCTGACGGTGAACGATCGGCTGAACCGGACCTGGAGCCTGTTCTTCCCCACGGTCACCCTGCTCACCGACATCGGCGTGCTGGTGGTGTGGGCCTTCGGCATCTGGCAGGTGAGCCAGGGCCAGATCACCGTGGGCGTGCTCACCGCGTTCATCGCGTACATCGGACGCTTCTACGTGCGCCTGGAGTCCATGAGTCGCATCGTGTCGGTCACGCAGAAGGCGGCCGCGGGCGCGAAGCGCCTCTTCGACATCCTGGACCACGCGTCGAGCGTGCCGGAGCCGGCGCAGCCCGTGACCATCGGCCGGCTCCAGGGCCGCGTCGCGCTGCGCGGCGTGGGCTTCCGCTACGGAAGCCGCTCGGTGATCCGCGGGCTGGACCTGGACATCCGGCCCGGCGAGATGATCGGCCTGGTGGGCCACAGCGGCTCGGGCAAGAGCACGCTGGTCAACCTGATCTGCCGCTTCTACGACGTCAGCGAGGGCAGCATCCAGGTGGACGGCACGGACCTGCGTCGCTTCGGCGTCTCGGACTGGCGGCGCAACATCGGCCTGGTGCTGCAGGAACCCTTCCTGTTCTTCGGCACCATCGCCGAGAACATCGCCTACGGGCGGCCGGAAGCCACGCGACAGGAGATCGTGGCGGCGGCGAGGGCCGCACGGGCGCACGACTTCATCCTGCGGCTGCCGCACGGGTACGACAGCCAGGTGGGCGAGCGCGGCCAGGGCCTCAGCGGCGGCGAGCGGCAGCGCATCAGCATCGCGCGCGCGCTGCTGATCGATCCGCGGATCCTGATCCTGGACGAGGCCACCTCGAGCGTGGACACCGAGACCGAGAAGGAGATCCAGGCGGCGCTCGACAACCTGGTGCGCGGCCGCACCACCATCGCCATTGCGCACCGGATCTCCACGCTGCGCAAGGCGGACCGCATCGTGGTGCTCGACCGGGGCCAGGTGGTCGAGATGGGACCGCATGACGAGCTCATGGCCCGGCGGCAGGCCTACTGGCGCATCCACGAGGCGCAGGCGCGCAGCATGGATGGCTCGCCCGGCGAGGTGGCCGCCGAGGCGGTGTCCGCGCAGGCGCGGAACGGGAGGCACGCGTGACGCCGGCCTTCGAGCTGCATCGCAACGCCCGCGGCCGCCTGGATTGCACGCTGCCCGATGGCACGCGCCACGAGTCGGTGGTGCCGGTGCGACCCTTCCCGCTCAGCGCGCCGGCGGACGGCCTGAGCCTGGTGGGAGCGAACGGTCACGAGGTGCTCTGGATCGACCGGCTCGACGCCGTGCCGCAGCCGCAGCGATCGCTGATCGAGGAGGAACTCGCCGCTCGCGAGTTCGTGCCGGTGCTGGAGCGACTGCTCGCCGTGTCCACCTTCTCCACGCCGAGCACCTGGACCGTGCAGACCGACCGCGGCGCCACGCAGTTCGTGCTCAAGGGCGAGGAGGACATCCGCAGGCTCGACGGCGGCGCCCTGCTGATCACCGACGCGCACGGCGTGAGCTACCGCGTGCGCGATCGACTGGGCCTGGACCGGCATTCACGGCGGCTGATCGAGCGGTTCCTGTAGGGCGAACCGGATCCACCCATCTCGGACGGAGTGGCTCTCAGCCGCAGTCGCCGAAGTCCAGCAGCAGCAGGCCGATGTCGCCGGCATCCACCGTGCCGCTGCCATCCAGATCCCCGGCAGACGTGGTTCCTGCGCCGAACTGGAGCAGCAACGAACCGATGTCCCCCGCATCCACGGCACCATTCCCGTCGAGATCGCCCCGGCACGGAGGAACCCGAAACAGCCAGATGCCGCAGGCTGAATCGGACGAATTCCTTGGCACCAGTGACGAGGCACAGATGAGCGTGTCACTCGCACTCTCGTCGTTCGTCTGGATGGACGGTGCGAACACGTAGTTCGAGAGTCCCGCCCCAACGGCACCCGTCGAGGTCAGGCCCGAGAGCATCCGGGTCGTGTCGAAGATGGGGAAGCTGCCGAAGCGCCAGAGAATCTCGCTCGCCGCATCGGTGTGGAGGGCACCGGACACGCAACCACCATTCGCGACCGCCGCGGCGAACTCCGAGAGCATCGCCTGAGCCTGCGCCCTCGTCGCCCACACCCAGCCATCGACATTCAGGTTTCCGAGCGATCCGGTGCACGGCGTCGATCCATCGGTCGGACATGCGGCCGCCACCACGGACCAGGATCGGCCCGTCGTGTCCGACAACTGACGCCACTCACGGCCCTGCGAATCGACGTAGGCCACCTGGGCCGCAACCGGCGAGACTTGAAGGATCTCTCCGGCCACCGCAAGCATCAAGACAGTTCGCCTGAGCATCATGAAAGGTCCTTGCTGCTCGAGTCAACCTTGCGAGCAGGATCGTATCGCCATCCGTGCTTGAACCAAAGCGCACCAGCCCGCCCACCTGGTCGCCCGAACTCAAGCACCGTGGCTCGGCCACAGGCCGCTGGGGGCCGTGACCGAGCCGCCATGGAAGACGGCTTGATCCCGCCTCGTCCATCCCCGCGCGCTCCAATGGCCCGCGATAGAGTGCATCTCCGGCCCAACGCCACGCCGCAAGGCCGCCATGCCACCGATCAAGCGAACTCCAGTCCCACCCCCCAAGACCTGCGCCAGCTGCCACCGCCCATTCACGTGGCGCGAGATAG
>RFOC01000205.1 GCA_009926815.1 Planctomycetota bacterium | reverse complement strand
GCCTTCATTCCGCAAGGCGAGCGTGAAATTGCGGCCGCATGCCAACTGACGCACGGCACCCAGGCCGGCCGGCGTGTCCCTTTGGCCGTCGTAGTAGTAGCCCTCACTCAACAGGCTGCCGTCGTTCAGGACGATGTAGGCGTGGGAATCACCGGCCGCGACCTGCCGAATGACGCCAAGTTCATCCGCAGCATCGATCGGACGGTAGCCGAACCTGAGCAAGGTCCCGTCGCTGCGGATGGCGTAGTTCGTCCCGCCGCCCGCCACGACCTGCCGGTAAGGCAACATCGATGGGATCGGAGGCTGCGAGTCGTTGTACTGGTTCAGGCCCCAGCCCACCAACTGGCCCTGAGCGAGGCCCACGGCCGTGATGCCGAGCACCACGCTGCCTGCTGTCGCTTCGATCCACCTTCTGGCGCATTGCATCGACTTCAGGCTCCTCGGAAAGGGCCGCCGGTCGCAGCAGCCGCAGGGTCGAACCGCACGATAACACCGAGGTGACCCGGGGCCAATGCAGACTCCAAATTCCGCGATGATTCCCGTGAATTCACGGCCACCGCCTGTCCGTCGCGGCCGTGCTGCGGCGGCAAGGTCCGCAAAGGATCCGCAGGTTCGAGGCATCGGGCCGCCGCACAACGAGCGCCCTTCACCTCGCCGCAACCGACTCAACCATCCGCCGGCAGGCCCACAGCCTCACGAGCCCGCTTCATCTCCTCGATGCGGGCCTGCACCGCCGGCATGCGAGCGGCCGCGGAACCCGTGGGCTCGGCCTTTCGCCACGCATCCAGCGTGTCTCGCAGCTGAAGGGTGACCAGCCAGCGGGCGCCGGACTCGGGCTTGCGCTTCATGGAATCCTCGACCGCCGGCTCAAGCACCCCTGCCGCGTCCGCGAACCGGCCCATGTCGGTCAGCAGCCGCCCAAGTTCGCGGGCCGAGTCGAGCACCAGCATGTCCTCCGCAGGCAGCGCTTTCCGCCGGGCCTGCAGCACCTCGCGCCGTCGCGTCTCGGCCTCGGCGGCCTCGCCCCTCGCCTCCAGCACGCTGGCCATGCTCTCCATGAAATCAAGGGAATCGGGGTGCTCACGCCCGCGAAGCAGGATGCCGCCGCGCTCGGCCTCGCCCACCAGCGCCTTCGCCTGGTCCAGCTTCCCCTGCCTGGCGACCAGTTGCCCATGGTTGTTCAGCGTCCGAAGCAGCGAGGCGTCGTTGGGCGGCAGGGCGCGACGGCCGATCTCCTCGCCACGACGGTAGAGGCCCTCGGCTTCGGGCAGCCGCTGCTGCGTTTCCAGCAGCAGGGCCAGGTTGTCTCGCACCATGAACGAGAGCGAATGCTCCTGGCCCAGGGCCGCCTCCGCGATCTCCAGCGACTTGCGGAAGGACGCCTCGGCCTCGGCCAGTCCGGAGGGGCCCGTCCGCAGCTCCGCCGTTCCCAGGTTGTTCAGCAGCAGCACCGCCCCATGCGGATCCCTGTCCCGATCGGCGAGCGCCGCCTCGCGAAGGGGCAGCAGCAGGTCCCTGGCCTCCTGCGGCCTTCCCTCCCGCATGAGCAGTTCGGCCATGCCCAGCGAGGATTCACGACGCACGCCCGCCGGCGCGGGACCCGAGGGGTCCGTGAGCGTGCGATACAGGGTCAGGGCGCCGGCGCGGTCATCGTCGCGCTCCGCCAGCCGCTTCGCCAGTCCCTGCATGCTGGCCACCGTGTCGGGATCGCCCTCGCCGAAGAGCCGACGCCGGGCGTCGAGGGCCTGCTCGAGTTGCCGTCTCGACTCCGTCCAGTCGTCGGTCGACATCTTCACAAGGCCCGACCAGGCCAGGGAGGCCAGAGTGTCGCGGTCCTCGTTTCCAAAGGCTTCCTGACGGGTTCGAAGCGCCGCCTCCTGCAGCGGCACGGCCTCTCGCGGCAGACCCAGTCGCAGGTAGGTCTCGGCCAGCGTCTGCTGCAGCCCGGTCCGCACGCGAGGTTCGTCCGCGAAGCCCTTTCCCGCCGCCTCGGAGGCCGGGGACAGCACGACCTGGCGAAGGAAGGCCCTCGCCGCATCCGTGGCATTCACCCGACGCAGGAAGTCACGCAACTGCCTCGACTCGGTGCTGCGCAGGGGTTCCGGCACGTCGCCGATCCGCTGGGCCTCGTCGAAGCGCTCCCCGAGCGACTGCAGGAGCTTCAGTCCGGCCTGCTCGGGATCGACGTCGGCCAGCATGTCACCCTGAAAGCGCGCGATCTCGCGCACCTGGCGCTCTCGCTGCTCGGCCAGCCGACGGGCCCTGGCCTCGGCGATGCCGAACAGGGTGCTGACCACGCTGGCCACCACCAGCGATGCCGCCACCGCCGCCGCCGCCCCCACCGCCAGCCGGTGCCTGTGCACGAACTTGCGCGCGCGATAGCTGACCGAGGGCGGACCGGCCAGGAGCGCGCGACCCTGAAGGTAGTTCCGCACGTCATCGGCCAGTTCCATGGCGCTGCGGTACCGCTCGCCGCGATCCTTCCGCATGGCCTTCATGGGCACCCACTCGATCTCGCGACGCAGCGTCTGGGTCAACTGCCCCCGGGTGGTGCCTCGCTCCTGGGCGATGCGGTCCGCACTCTTCGTGTCTCCCTCGACCTTGCCCATCTCCGTCAGCCTGGCGCTGGGCTTGGCGGGCTCGACATCGCGGATGATGCGGTGGATCTCGGCGAACCCCGCGCTGCGCAGCGACCTTGGATCGAAGGGCGGCGCGCCCGAAAGCAGCTCGTACAGGACCACGCCGAGCGAGTAGACGTCGGCCCGGGTGTCCAGGTCGTTCGTGCCCCCCGCCTGCTCGGGACTCATGTACTCCGGCGTGCCGATGAGCTGCCCCGTTCGGGTGAACACCTCCTTGGCCGCGGCCGCGGGCGAGATGCCCTTGGCGATGCCGAAGTCGATCACCTTCACCATCATGCCGATGCCGCCGCCAAGGGCTGGATCATCCACGCTGCACGCCAGGATGTTGGTGGGCTTGATGTCCCGGTGGATCACGCCTCGCATGTGGGCGTGCTGGATGGCGTCGCAGGTCTGGGCGAAGAGCTGCAGTCGACGCTCGATGGAGAGACGGTTGCGGTCGCAGAACTCGTGGATGGGCTCGCCCTTGACCAGCTCCATGACCACGTAGGTGCGGCCGTCCGGCGTGACGCCGCCATCAAGCACCTTGGCGATGTTCGGATGGTCCATCAGCGCCAGCGTCTGCCGCTCCTGCTCGAAGCGTGCCACGTCTCGCGGATCCGCAAGTCCGGTGCGGAGCAGCTTGATGGCCACCTCCTGGTTGAAGGGCTCCGTGCGAAGGGCTCGCCACACCACGCCGAATCCGCCAGCCCCCAGCTGTTCCCGGAGCGTGTAGGGCCCGATGCGATCGCCAGCCTTGACGCTTGGGATCCCCAGCGAGGTTCCAGATGCACCTGCCGCCGGTCCCCGTGCTGCGTCCCCCGACGCGGCATCGAACGCCGCAGTCTTGGGCGCCTCGGACAAGCCATCGGGATCCCCTGGTTCAACCATGCAGGAATGCTACGTGCCTGCGACGATCCGCATGGGGTCGCACGATCCTGTGCCTCTCACCCGAACAGCATCAGCAGGAACGAGATGTCCCCCGCATCCACCTCGCCGCTGCCGTCCAGGTCGCCGAGGCACGACGGCTCGGGCGGACAAGGGCCAAAGAGCAGCAACAGCGAACCGATGTCGTCGGCATCGATGGTGCCACTGCCGTCCAGATCGCCCGGTCGCGCATCCTGCTCCGACAGATAGGGCTTCACGAAGGGACTCGGCGGCGCGAAACTGGCGCTGCTTCCACTGGCAGGCTCCACCACCAGG
>RFOC01000204.1 GCA_009926815.1 Planctomycetota bacterium | reverse complement strand
CACCACACCGGCGCCACGCGATCGCGGGCGGTCGGCGTGCACCAGATGGCCATCGTGGCCGGCACCATGATCGGAGGCTTCGGCGGCTACGCCGCGGACGCACCACACCTGGGCTGGCGATGGGCCTTTCATGCCGCAGGCCTGACCGGACTGGTCTACGCGATCCCGCTGGCCTGGCTGCTGCCACCTCCACCCGGGGCCTCAACGCCCGCGGCGCGAGAGCGGCCTCTGTCGGTTCTCGCGTCGCTTCGTGAACTGCTCACCTGCGTGCCGTTCCTGCTGCTGGTGGCGTGCTTCACGCTGCCCGCCCTGCCCGCATGGGTGATCCGCGACTGGCTGCCCGCCATCCTGAAGGAGCGCTTCGCGATCGGCCAGGGACAGGCGGGCGTGTCGGCATCGGTGTGGTGGAGCCTGGCTGCGCTGGTGGGCGTGGTGCTGGGCGGTTGGCTGGCCGATGCATGGCACCAGCGACACGCGCGCGGCCGGATCTTCATCAGCGCGATCGGCATCACGCTGCTTGCCCCGGCACTCCTGGGCGTGGGCAACGCGCCCACACTGACCGTGGCCGTCGGCTTCCTGCTGCTCTTCGGGCTGGGCTGGGGCTTCTTCGACTGCAACAACATGCCCATCCTGTGTCAGGTGGCCCGCCCGCAGCTGCGGGCGACCGGCTACGGCCTGATGAATCTGGTGAGCATCAGTTGCGGCGGGCTGGCGGATTGGGGGTTCGGAAGGCTGCGAGACGCGCACGTGCCGCTCAACGGCATCTTCGCCACGTTCGCCGCCATCGCGCTGCTGGCCGCGGTGCTCATGCTCTGCATTCGGCCGCGCAGCGGAGCCGCAGCCTGATCAGTTGTCCAGTTTCGCGCCTTCCTTGATCCAGGCCTGGATCAGGCCGGCCTGCTCCGGCGTCAGGCGGGACCCGCTCTTGGGAGGCGGCATGCGCTTCTTGTGCGCGTCCGGCCGCATGATGGTCGTGAAGATGGTGCTCCTGGCAGGCTCGCCCTTGAGGACCACGGCCTTCTTGCCCTCCGTCTTGATGAGTTCGTCCATGTGATCGAAGCCGATGCCGTCCTTGGGCTTCTCGCCGCTGTGGCACTCGAAGCACCGTTCCTTCAGCAGCGGCATCAGGTGCTTCGTGAAGCTCACGGGCGATTTCGGCGGCACGGGAGGCGGCACATCATCGGCCACGGCTCCGGGCATGACATCTCGCTGGGGCTTGGGCGGTTCGGGCTTCGCAGGTTCCGCAGGCTTCGCGGGCGGCGCCGGTGCTGCGGGCTTCGCAGGTTCCGCGGGCTTCGCGGGCGGCGCCGGTGCTGCAGGCTTCGCGGGTTCCGCCGGCTTCGCGGGTTCCGCCGGCTTCGCGGGTGGCGCCGGTGCTGCGGGCTTCGCGGGTTCGGCAGGCTTCGTCGAGTCGGCCGGCTTGGCCATCGGTGTCGAATCGGTCGCTCCACTGCTTCGCCACGAAGCCTGAATGGCCGCCCACAAGGGCTTGGTCACCGCATCGTCGCCCCAGACCATGTTGCCACCGAGATGACCCGCGAAGGCCATGAGTCCCGCGGTCAGCAGGGCGCCAAGCCGGGTGACGGCGACCCATCCCGGCCGCTCATCGGTTCGAGCCAGCGTGGCCAGGCCAGCCACCAGCACCGATGCACCCGTGGCCGCAATGGCGAACCAGCGATGCAGTTCCAGACCCTCCTCGCCAGCCTCATGCTCGGCAAAGAGCCATCCGCTCACCGAGGCGACCACCCCCATGGCTGCACCGATCCAGAGGCAGTGGAAGGCGAACTCGCCGACACCCTCCTCGCCCCGCAGCCAGTTCCAGACCACCGCCACGGCACCAACCACGAGCAGCGCCAGCGGGAAGTGCAGCACGACCGGATGAAGGTGACCCAGGAAATCGATCCAGGCCGAGGCGACGGGTCCAAGGGCTTCTCCATCGGCGATGAGCATGTCGGCCATGCTACGAGGCGGGTCATGCCACCCGAGACTGGGCGTCGCCCGGCAAAAATAAGCAAGGGCGTGAGTCGCCCGGTGCATGCCGAGCGCCCACGCCCTTTTTTGCTGAATGCCCAGCAGGGAACTGGGTGCCGACTGAAACGGACGAAATCGGGCGATCGGTCGGCACCGATAGCCCGAGGCCACACTCCCCAAGGGAAGGTTGTCCCTTGGTCCCGCCAATCTCGCCCAATTCCGGCCGTTGTCAAGGAAAATCCGCAAGGAGGCACGGAATGGGGAGCGGGTGTGACCAAAATCCGTCGCGATAACCCCCATCGGGAGGTCGTCGGCAGGCCAGAATCCGCTCGTGACCCCCTGGGACCGGTGCATCCTGCACGCCGATCTGGACGCCTTCTTCGCCAGCGTGGAGCAACTGGACGAGCCCAGCCTCCGGGGCCAGCCCGTGCTGGTGGGCGGAGCCGGTGACCGAGGGGTGGTGGCAGCCGCCAGTTACGAGGCCCGCCGATCCGGATGCCGCAGCGCCATGCCCATGCGTCAGGCCCTTCGACTCTGCCCCGCGGCCATCGTCCGTCCGGCACGCTTCGACCGGTACGCCCAACTCAGTCGGGCCTTCATGTCGATCCTGGGGGATCACGATCCACTGGTGGAGGCGATCAGCGTGGATGAGGCCTTCGTGGACGTGACTGGATCGCAGCGGCGGCTCGGGACCGGTGACGTCATCGCCGCGATGATCCGCGACCGCACGCGCCGCGAACTGGGTCTCACCGTCAGCATCGGCGTGGCACCGAACCGGTTCGTCGCGAAGATCGCCAGCGACATGCGGAAGCCGGATGGCCTGACCGTGGTCGAGCCGGGACAGGTGATCGAGACCCTGGCCCCGCTGCCCATCGAGCGGATGTGGGGCGTGGGACCACGGACGGCGCCCCGCCTGCATGCCATGGGGGTGCACACCTTCGCGGATCTGCAGCGGCGCAGCGAGGCGGAGGCGCGCTCCATGCTTGGCGAGAGTGGCGTGGCATGGCGCATGCTGGCGCTCGGTGTCGACGATCGCCCCGTGGTCCCCGATCGCGACGCCCTGAGCGTGGGTCATGAGGAGACCTTCGACACCGACGTGGCGGATGCCCAGACGCTTCGTGGCGTGCTGCAGGAGCAGTGCGAGCGCGTGGCCATGCGGCTGCGGGCGCATGGCGGCCGGACCCGCTGCATCACGCTGAAGCTGCGGACGCCGGACTTCATCACCTGCTCACGACAGGTGACGCTGCCCGAGGCGACCGACGCCACGCTGCGCGTCTGGCGCGCCGCCGAATCCCTGCTGGCGGCATGGCTCCACCAGCGGCCCGGTCCGCTGAGGCTGATCGGCGTCAGCGTGTCCGTGGCGGCGCCGGACGCCACCGAGCCGGGGCTCTTCGTCGACCCGGATGAGGGTCGACAACGCAGACTGGACGCGGTGTCCGACGCGGCGGCGGCCCGGTTCGGACCTGGCGCGATCCGGCGAGGTGGCTCGCGGATCGAGGGTCGCCGCACCGCCCGCGACCTTCGGGATCACGGGCCGCGACCCGAGGCCGGCTGATCCGGGCATGAACGACCGGTCTGGCCTCAGCGCTCCTCGATGGGCGGATAGCAGAGCCCGCCCCAGTCATCCACGTAGCCATGCTCCATGATGACCTGCAGGAAGCAGGCCAGCAGGTGCTCGAGCATGGTGGAGGCACGTCGCACGGCCGTGCGGTTCAGCTGCCCGCCGTAGGTGCTGCCACCGTGCACCAGCTGGTTCCGGACGAAGTGGATCCGGTCAAGCACGCGGGCCAGAACGACCCCATGCCGCCCCTCCCGCAACTGGGCCTTGGCGGTCTCGGCCGCGTGCAACGCTCCTCGGTTGCGATCGCGTCCGCGCGGCGCCGTGGGCTCCTCCCAGAAGTGGCGGCA
>RFOC01000203.1 GCA_009926815.1 Planctomycetota bacterium | reverse complement strand
CTGCGGGCGGCTCAGTGGACTTGGCATCATCGGCGGCCCATGTCGGGTGGGAGAGGCACGCCATCGACAGGGCGAGCAGCATGGGCAGGCACGGGCGGGCATGTGGACGCATGGTGGCTCCCTTTCAGAAGATCAGGTTGAGCGAGACACCGAGCGAGAGGTCGATGCCGGCGGTGTAGGTGGAGTTCAGTCCGGTGAAGCCGTCGGTCGTCTCGAACTGCGTCTGTCGCTGCGGGTTGGTCAGGTTCTTGGCGGCGAAATTGAGCGCGAAGCCCCAGAGGAGCGGCTGTCGCACGGTGACGTTGAGGTTGCCGTAGGGCATCTGGTAGATGGCGGGGTTCAGCGTGCCGCCGCCACCCGCCGGGAAGGGCGGCGATGGATCGGCGTTGGTGATCGGGCCGGAGACCTGCGACTTCCCCTGCACGTTGTAGAAGACTCCCACCTGCGTGCCCCAGGGCTCGAAGTCGTAGGTGACATTCGCGTTCCAGAGGTAGTCGGGCGTTCCGGTCATCGGCATCGAGGTGAGGTCGATGCCGTATCCGCGAAATCGGTTGATCTCGTCCTGTGGCAGGTTCACCTGCGAATCCATCCAGGTGAAGTTGCCGCCCACCGAAAGACCTCGGAAGGCGTCACCCAGCAGCGGCTCGAGCGTGATGCGTGCCTCGAACTCCGCACCCAGGATCGATCCATCAGGGAAGTTGATGGGCGTGGTGAAGGTGTAGCCATTGGCGTACCGCACCACGTACTGGATGGGCTTGTCGATGGTCTTGTAGAAGAGCGAACCCGAGAGGAGCCAATCCTGCACTGGCGTCCAGTCCAGCCGCAGGTCATAGTTCTCCAGCGAGCTCATGGCCAACTGGGGGTTGCCCAGGAAGACGGGACCGCCCACGTAGGAGTACTGCAGCACCGGCACGATCTCGAAGAAGTTGGGCCGTGCCAGGGTCTGGGCGTAGGCGCCTCGCAGCACCAGATCATCCAACAGGTTCCAGTTCAGGCCCACCATGGGCAGCCAGTTCGCCTGGTCAATGCCTGCATTGGCGGCGGCCGAGAACGGAATCGGCGTGAATGGCGGATTGTTCACGTCGATCCACAGCGCGTTGGCATCGGGCAGCATGGTGGTCGTCATGGTGGTGGTCTCGTATCGCACGCCGCCGACCAGGCTCATGGTTTCCGTGAAGGGCAGATCGATCATGCCGTAGCCCGCCGTGATCTCCTGACTGCCGTCATAGGACACATCCTGCTGGCTCTGCATGTTCGGATCGCCCGGCGGGTAGTTGTTCGCCCACGGGTTGTCCCACGACCCCGGGAAGCTGCCGCCACTGACCGGGTAGGGCACCTCGTTGTTGAAGGTGTCCTGCCGATACTGCCGCGACACCGAATCCATGAAGCCGCCCGCCTTCACGTAGCCCTCGCGATCGTTCCACTGCAGGAAGGGCAGCTTCAGGTTCAACTGCCCCTGGTCGCTGGACTCCTCGTTGTAGTAGTTGATGTGCTGCACGAAGCCCGCCCCGAAGGGCACCAACTCGGCGTTCTGGCCCCACAAGGGCCCCGGGAAGGGTGGTGCGATGGGCGCGAAGGGCTGCCAGATCGAGCTGAACTGCGTCTGGTCGGGCTGGTCCTCGATGGCCTTGCTGAAGGCAACACGCCAGTCGATGGTCGGTGGCCCAAGCGCGAACGGCTCGGGAGCGATCTCGTCCTCGCCCGGACCCAGGAACCCCAGACGGTGGGTGCCGTTGAGGATGAGTGCCTCCGTGGTCACCTGCGAGTAGCTGAGCGTGTCGTTGCGGCGCCACGGAGCCGAGGAGATGCCGGTGTCGTTGCCCGGCGTGAGCGGGTCGTTCACGTCGTAGCCCGGGAAGAACTGGTCCTTGCCCCGGGTATCCGTGAGAAGCACGGCCTGGCTCTCGGAGAGGTTGGTGTAGAGGTACTTCAGGCCCAGCTTGTGGTCGTCAGTCTCGATGCCCGTGGAACCCATGCCACCCCACTGGACCGACTGCGTGCCCTGCGTCACGTCGTAGAGCTGGGTGAGGAACTCGTTGGTCGGGTTGACCGGCGCGTCCGGGTCCTGGCTGGTCCATGGCTCAAGCGGGGTGCCCGGGTTGTTCTGCACCAGCGTGTTCAACTGGCCATTGTCGTAGTACGAGGCGCCGTTCTCGTGGTAGAAGGTGCCAAAGGCGCCGATGCGCACGTCGTCGGTGATCTCCCAGCTGTCGCCCACCGAACCCGAGAACTTGTAGATGGGAGGCGCGTCGCCGGTGGTGGTGCCCGTGGGGTTGTTGGGCCACGGCTGGTTGGCCAGTTCCGGCTGGGTCTGCAGCACGTCGTTGCCGCCCCAGAAGTCCAGCGCGCCACCGGGGTAGGTGAGGAAGGTGCCATTCTTCACCTGCGAGTTCATGCCGTACGCGGCCCGGAAGTCGAGCACCGGGCCCTCGGGGATGCTGCGCAGCTCCACGTCCACGCCGCCACCCGAGGCCTCGCCCTGCAGGTCGGGGGTGAAGCTCTTGCTCACCTTGATGCTCTGGATGATGCTGGCCGGAAACTGGTCCAGCTGCACGGCTCGCTTGCCCGGCGTTGACACCGGCAGTCGCACGCCGTCAAGCAGCACGCTCACGTAGCGGTCCGGCAGACCGCGGACCACCGCGTACTTGCCCTCCTGAAGGCTGGCACCCGGCACCAGCAGCAGCGCGGCTGCCGCATCGCCGGCACCCGAACGCGAGATGGTGTCCACGCCCACGATGTTCAGCAGCTGGGGACTCTCCAGGCGCAGCGTGAACTCGCCGGGCTGGATGACGGAGATGTGTATAAGAGACAGCCGGTGGAGTGAGCAGCTCGATGGGTCCCATCTCCTGCTGCTCGGCCGCCATGTCCTGGACCACCACCTCCTCGAGATCCTCGAACTCCCCCGCCATCGCCGCGGAGACGTCGGTGAGCTGCCCACCCGAGACCACCACATTCGAGCGGACCTCCCGCATGAACCCGTCCTTGGTGAACACCAGGGTGTAGGTCCCGGGCGGCACGTTGGGAAGCGAGAACGAGCCGGTGGCCGACGTGACGCCCCGCACCCGACTGCCCAGGATGCTGACCGACGCCCCCTCGACAGGCGCGCCGAATTCCTTGTCGGTCACCGCTCCGCGCACCGTGCCACCCACGGGCGACTGCGCCACCGCCGCCCGCACCAGCAGGGGCACGACCAGGGCCATGCGGCCGCCACGCATCACCATGGGGCCTTCAAACCGCCCTCGATGATCGCCATGCGGCTGCGCATGTCCGCATTCGGCTCCACGCCGGCACGGATCATGGAGAGGCTGGTCAGGCAGAGGTCCTCCGCCCGGGGTCTGGCATTCACGTTCACCGCGCCAGCGTCAAGCGCCAGCACCCAGACGCGGCGCGCTTCGGCATCATCGCCGAGCGTGTGCAACGCTTCGGCGAGCGGCCGGAGATAGTCCGCTCGTTCGATGTCCACCATGGCCTGCGGCGCGCGCTCGTATCGGGAAACCATCTCCAGCAGCATGGTCCGGGCCGCCGCCACGTCACCGCGTCGCGCCTGCGCCTCGGCCACATCCCGGGCGAGCGGACCAGCCACGTCAGGATGTCGCTCGCGGGCCTGCAGGAGCCTGACCGCCTCCGCCACTTCCCGCCGAGCGTCGGACTCCCGGCCGACGGCGGCCAGCCGATCCGCAAGCCGAATCCGAGCCCCGATCTGCAGTTCCTCGGGAAGGCCCGGAATCGCGTCACGGATCGCCTTCTCGGCGCGGGCTGACCGCTCGGCATCGTCGCTCACCCGTTCCCAGACGGCGAAGTGACCATCCATGCCCGCCCGCACCACGTCAAGGCTCTGGGTGGCGATGGCCGCGTCGAAGGCTGCGCTCTGCCGGTCCAGTTCCTCCAGCGGCACGCGAT
>RFOC01000202.1 GCA_009926815.1 Planctomycetota bacterium | reverse complement strand
CAGGTCGCGCATCTCGCCGTACTGGATGCGCGCGGCCTTCTCCAGCTGGCCGGCGCGCTGCGCCTGGTCGAGCTCCGTCTGCTTGCGGTCCAGTTCCGTCTTGCACGCCTTGATGGCGTCCAGGTCCTTCTTCTCCACCTCCCACTGGGCGGTCAGGGCGCGGTTGCGCTCCTGCAGACCGGCCAGCTCGCCCTCGATCGCCTCGAGGCGCTTCCTGCTCTCCGGATCCTTCTCCAGCTTCAGTGCCTCGCGCTCGATCTCCAGGCGCATCACCTCGCGGCGGATCTCGTCGATGCTCGCAGGCACGCTGTCGTTCTCCATGCGGAGGCGGCTGGCGGCCTCGTCGAGCAGGTCGATCGCCTTGTCCGGCAGGAAGCGGTCCGCGATGTAGCGGTGGCTCAGCGTGGCGGCGCTCACGATGGCACCGTCCTGGATCCGCACGCCGTGGTGCGCTTCGTACCGCGCCTTCAGGCCGCGAAGGATCGCGATCGTGTCCTCCACGCTGGGCTCGCCCACGAACACCGGCTGGAAGCGCCGCTCGAAGGCCGGGTCCTTCTCGATGTGCTTGCGGTACTCGTTCAGCGTGGTGGCACCGATGCACCGCAACTCGCCGCGCGACAGGGCGGGCTTGAGCAGATTGCCGGCGCTGGGGCTGCCCTCGGTCTGTCCGGCGCCCACGATGGTGTGCAGCTCGTCGATGAACAGGATCACGCTGCCCTCGCTGGCCGCGACCTCGCGGAGCACCGCCTTCAGGCGTTCCTCGAACTCGCCGCGGAACTTGGCACCCGCCAGCAGCTGGCCCACGTCGAGGGCCATGATCCGGCTGCCCTTCATGCCCTCGGGGCAGTCGCCATTCACGATGCGCAGGGCCAGGCCTTCCGCGATCGCGGTCTTGCCCACGCCAGGCTCGCCGATCAGGACCGGATTGTTCTTGCTGCGGCGACTGAGCACCTGCATGCAGCGCCGGATCTCCTCGTCGCGGCCGATCACCGGATCCAGCTTGCCGCTCTGGGCGCGTTCGGTCAGGTCGATGGCGTACTTCCTCAACGCCTCCATGGCACCCTCGGCATTCGGATCGTTCACCGCGTTCACGCCGCTGGCCTTGCGGATGGCCTCGATGGCGCCCTGCACCCGCGCACGGCTCACGCCCAGGCTGCTCAGCACCTCCTTGGCGGCGGTCCGGGTCTCGGCCAGGGCCAGCAGCAGATGCTCGGTGCTCACGTAGGCATCCTTCATGCGCTGGCTCTCACGCTCCGCGTCGGTCAGCACCTGCATGAATGGCTGGCCGGGGTTGGCCTGCGCACCCTGCACCTTCGGCAGGCGGCGGAGCTCGGACTCCACCGCATCGCTGGCCCGGGCCGGATCGACGCCGCACCGCTGCAGGATGCTGGAGGCGACGCCGTTCTTCTCCTTCAGGGTGGCCAGCAGCAGGTGAAGGGGACTGAGTTCGCCGTGCCCGGTCAGGTTGGCCTGGCTCTGCGCGCCCTGGATGGCCTCCTGGGCCAGCGTGGTGAATCGGTCGAGTCGCATGGATGAATCCTTTCGTGGGCGAATGACCGCCGCTCGATTTCGTCGGCAACCCGCGTGCCAGAAAAGGGACGGGCCTACATATCGGACGCTTGATCAAAGCGTCCGATATGTAGGCCCGTCCCTCTCACCGGAAACCCCTCCGGCACCAGTTCCGGCCGTCCATTCAACCATCCCACCAGCCATCGGAACGCATCCACCAGCCGGGGTCCGGGCCGGTTGAACATCTGGTTGCCATCCACCACCACGATCGCGTCCGGCCCACCCTCCATCACGGCCGGCAGCAGGGGCCACCAGCGGGAACGTTGCAGCACCTCCAACTCCCGCCAAGCCTGGTCGAGCGGATATCCGCACGGACAGATGACCACCCGCTCCGGGGCCGCCTCGATGATCTCCTCGGGCGAGAGCTGCCGGCTCCTGGTCCCTGGAGCACCGAGCGAGTGCCGGCCACCGGCCGCCTGGATCATCTCGGGTGTCCAGTGACCACCGCCAAAGGGCGGATCGCACCACTCCAGGAACAGCACCTCGGGCCCAGGCACGTAGGGGTTCACGAAATCCACCGCGCTCCACCATGCCTCGCGAAGTTCCACCACCGCGCGTCTTGCCGCATCCGCACGGCCCACCACCTCGCCCACCCGCAGCAGGTCATCCAGCACCTCCCAGACCGTGCCGGGATTCAGGTTCACCACCAGCGGGGGTCGCGGCATGCCGGCGGCCACACGCTGCACCGTCCGCAGGTCGATCGAGCAGACATCGCAGAGATCCTGCGTCAGGATCACGTCAGGCTGCAGTTCCCGGAGAGCGGTCTCGTCCAGTCGGTACAGGCTGGCACCATCGCCGGAGTGCAGCGCCTCGCGCACCTGCCGATCGATCTCGGCACTGCTTCCTCCGTGCGTGCGTGCCGCCGTCAGCACCGGAAGGTCGGTCACCGCCGCTGGAAAGTCGCATTCGTGGCTGCGGCCCACGAGCATGTCGCCCGCGCCGATCCGGCACAGGATCTCCGTGGCCGAGGGCAGCAGGCTCACCACACGCATGCCCGCGATCGTACGGATGCGATCCCGAACCGCGCGCCTGAAAAAGGCGGACGCCCCGGAGGTGGCCGGGGCGTCGCGAGTGAACCTTCAACTGGGGATCCTAGATTCGAACTAGGACTAACTGAGTCAGAGTCAGTTGTGCTACCGTTACACCAATCCCCAAGGCAGGGCGGAGATTCTAGCAGTCTTCCGGGCCCAACCCATGCCCCGGACCGAAGTTCGGGGCGGCCGCCTTTCAGGTGCCGGAGGGGCCGGGAACCCCGTCATCGGATCGCGTGGCCGGCCGGGAAGCCGTCAGTTCGGGCCACTGGGCCATCAGGATGCCAGCCAGCATCAGCCCGCAGCCGCCGTACTGCACCCACGCCAGACGCTCCTCGCCAAGCACCGCCCCGAACAGCGCGGCGAAGAGACTCTCCATGCTCAGGATGACCGCCGCATGGGCGGGCGGTGCCGTTCGCTGCCCAACCACCTGCAGCGTGAAGGCCACGCCCACGGCCACCGGTCCCAGATAGAGCATGGGCCAGAGCACCTGCTCGATCGCCGCCATGGAAGGCCATCGGGGCATCAGCAGCAGCGCCGCCCCGCCCGTCACCATGAATTGCATCGCCGCCAGCTCGATCGGATCGCAGCGCGGGGAGAAGCGCCCGATCACCAGCACATGCACCGCCCACGCCACCGCGCAGGCCAGCACCAGCAGGTCGCCCTGGGACATGCGAAAGTCCGAGGTCACGCTGAGCAGGTAGAGGCCCAGGGCCGCAAGCAGGGAGCCCGCCCACACCGCCGGATGGGTCCGAACGCCACCGAGCAGTCCAAGCAGGGGCACGAAGAGCACATAGAGGCCCGTGATGAATCCAGCGCTGCTGGCGGTGGAGCCCCGCTCGATCCCCGTCTGCTGAAGCACGAACGCCACCAGCATCAGGATGCCCGCGATGAGCCCTCCCCTGAGCACGATCGGAGCCGGCGATGCGGTCCGGACCAGGCGCCTGCGCAGGGCCACGATCGGCAGCAGCAGCAGGCCACCCGCCAGAAATCGGAGCGCCGCGATCTCCATGGCGCCCAGATGCGGCGAGACCTTCCGCTGGGCCACGAAGGCCGCACCCCAGATGGCCGAGGCCACCAGCAGCATCAGATCCGACTTCCAGGCGTTCCGGGCGACGCTCAAGGGCACACCACGGAGGCCTTCGCCTGGATCACGCGACCATCCGCGCGTCGAAGCCGAGCCTCCACCGGCAATCGTCCACCCTCGGAACAGGCGGTCGCGGGCATCTCGAGTCGCAGCCGATAGACCCGCAGCACGTCGTCCCACACGGCCGCATTCGTGTCCATGGCCGAGAGATCCGCCTCGACGGCCCGCATCGAATCCGCCTGGCCGGCCTGCACCCAGAGC
>RFOC01000201.1 GCA_009926815.1 Planctomycetota bacterium | reverse complement strand
CCGCCGGGCGGTGGAGGTCCCCAGTGATTCGCCGAGGTGCGCGTCGGGGCGTGGTCGCCCTCACGGTCATCTGGGCGATCGCGATCGCCGCGGTGGTGGTGGCGGCCACGCAGGTGCTCGCCTTCCGCCAGGCCGCGCTGGGACGCGAGACCCTGGCCCGCACGCAGGCCCGCTGGGCCGCACGAGCGGGCGTGGAGACCATGCTGGCGATCATGGAGTGGCACGCCGCCAATCCCGACGCGGGCGATCCGATGGCCATGGCTCGCGACCTGGAAGCCAACGCCACGGGCGAGATCGAGACCGGATCGTGGGACATCCGTCACTTCATCGACGGCCGCGAGTGGGCCGGCCCCATGGACGAGCACGCGAAGCTCAACATCAACCTGGCCAGCCGCGGCGATCTGGAACGCATCCCGGGCATGACGCAGGACGTGATCGATTCCATCCTGGACTGGCGCGATGCCGACCATGAGGTGCAGGGCATCGGCGCGGAGCGCGACTATTACCGCAATCGCAGCGTGGGGTACGAGCCACGCAACGGCGACTTCCGCAGCATCGCGGAACTGGAACTGGTGGCCGGAGCCTGGCCTCGATCCGTGCGTGGCGAGGACTGGAACATGAACGGCCGGCTCGATCCCAACGAGGACGACGGACGCGAGAGTCCGCCCGAGGACCGCAAGGACGGCGTGCTGGACCAGGGCTGGAGCGGCTTCCTGACCGCGGTCAGCCGCTCGAGCAGCAAGACCCTGACCGGGCAGGATCGTCTGGACCTTCGCCAGGCTTCACCCGAGCAGATCATCCAGCGGCTCGGTGTCGACACGCAGCAGGCTGCGGCGATCCAGAACTACGCCCGTCAGCCCAACGCCTCGCTGGGGCAGTTGCTGGCCATGCCGCTGGCCCAGGTGGGCTCGGCCCGCGCCCGGACGGGTGCTTCCGGAGGCAGCACGGGTCGAAGCAGCGTGGGCCGGACCTCGGGGGGATCCTCCGGAGCGGCAGGCGGCGTCAAGAGCCTGTCCAAGGACCAGTTGCGGACCCTGATGAACGAGTGCGTGCTGTCGGATCCGAGGACTGGAACGCCCCCGGACGCCGGCAAGCTGAACCTGAACACCGTCAGCAGGGCCACGCTGATCGAGGTGCTGGGGATCGAGGCCCGGTTCGCCGACGCCATCCTTCGCCGACGGGCCTCCCGCCCCGAGGGGCTCACGAGTCTGGCCGATCTGGCCGATCTATCTGGGGCCTCGCAGGCTCAACTGCTGGTGCTGGCCCAGGTGGCGGATGTGGTCTCGAACGTCTACACCATCGCCTCCCGGGGTCGGGCCGCCAGCACCGGCGCCGAGGCTGAAATGGTGGTGGTGGTGGACCGTTCCGAACTGCCCGCGAGAATCCTGGAATACCGAGAACCGTGAAGCAACGACGCGTGCGAGTCCAGACCGATCCCGACCAGCTGGTCGTGGTCCCTGCCGAAGGGGCCGCGCCACTGCTGTTCCGTCGGAGCGACGGACGGGTGGCACTGGAGGGGCCGTGGACCGCCCCGGCGGAAGGCCAGCCGCTGCCCGCGGCCTCCCTGGTGGTCCTGGACACGGGACGGACCCTCAGCCGGGTGATCGACCTGCCGGATGCGGAGAACGCGAAGCTGGAGGCGGCGCTTCAGCTGCAGGTGAGCACGCTGCAGATGGGCACGATTCCCACCTGGCGGACCGCCATGGCCCTGCTGCCCCGGGCGGAGGACGGCGAGGGCCGCACCGGACTGGTCGTCGAGTGGCCCACCTCGGACACCCCCGTGGTGGCTGGCCTTCGGGAACTTCCGCCGGAGGGCGATCCGCTGTTCGCCAGCGATCTGGCATGCCTGGCGGCGCTGCTGGAATCCGGAGCCCACGGCCCGCTGGTGGCCCTGCACCCGGATCGAACGGTCATGGCCTTCGGCGTCCGCATGGGTGCGCGAAGGCTGCTTCGCATCACCCGACTGGATCCCGCCGACTGGAACAACGCCGCGGAGGTGGCCGTGGTGGAGAGTCTGGTGCGCGCCGGCGCGGATGGCGCGACCGCGTCGAACCTGCTGGAGGGGCTTCGCGAGGCGATCGCCTCCGCCGACTCGGGCGTCTTCGGCTCCACCGAGGCGGATCGCGACCGCCTGGCCATGGACCTGGGGGTGGAGACCGACGCGGCCTGGTGGCGAGAGCACGGACTGGCCCTGGGCGCGGCGACCGCCTGGTTTGGAACGCTTCGAGGACTGGTTTCGCTCCGGGAGCAGCCCGCCGGCGAGCGCGCGGGACCGTGGGGCGAGGCACTGAACCGACTCTCGGATCGCCAGACGGCTGCCCGGCTGGTGCTGGCGGCGCTGGTGGGACTGGCGGTGCTTCCGCCGGCCATCGCGGGGCTGCGGCTTCTCATGCTGCACTGGAAGGTGGGGGATCTGGCTTCGCTGGAGCGCGCCATCCAGGCCCATCGGCAGCGTGTCTCGCTGTACGGGGAGTTGCAGCGGCGAGCGTGGCCCATGGGCAAGCTGCTGGGGGACCTGGCCAGCGTCACGCCCGAGGGCATCGAGTGGGAGAACATCCAGCTCTCGCAGGACCGCAACGTGTCGATCACCGGCAGTGCCAAGCCGCACGACGGTCTCGATGGCAGCGAGGTGATCCTCCGCATGGAGCGGCAGATGGTGGACAGCCGCGTCTTCGATCGCGTGCAGAAGAAGTGGGATCCACCGGACGCCAAGGGCAGCACGGGCTTCACGCTGTCGGCGGTGGTGGCCCGACCGACGGTCCGTCCCAGTTACCCGGCGGACCAGGACTTCGCGAAGCGCACGCTCGCCGAGCGCCGCTACGGACCGCAGAAGTCCGAGGAGACCGCACCCGAGCCCGAGCAACCGCGAGCGAGCACCGCCGCGGCGGCACCGCCTTCGGCTGCGGATCTGCCTCCCACCGGTGACCTCGAGACGCCGTCCGCGGCCGTCGCGGTTGCGGCATCGGCCGAACCCGCACAACCCGCGCCTGCGGCGGAGGCGGCGACCGGGGAGCGAGCCGACGCCTCGGCCGGCAAGGGCATGCGTCGATCGGTGCCTTCCGGAACCTCCGGCGGACTGGCTCGCCGCAGCGAACGCACGCCGGGCTCCTCGGACTCGACGGTGCCCGTGCCTCCTCCCATCACGGATGAGCAGATCGCGGCCATGACGCGGACCGAGGCCAGCGAGGCTGCCAGTCGCGTGGCCAAGGCCCGACGCGAGGCCTCGGTGGACGCCGCCACCCAGGCCCGTCTGAAGTCGGAGTTCGAGAAGCTGATGCTCCGCTCGAGGACCAACCCATGAGGATGGAATTCGATCTCGATCGGCATCCCACGCTGGCCCGCTGGCGTTCGCTGCCGCGGACCGGCCAGATTGGCGTGGCCGCGGTGATCGTGCTGCTGGGGTGGCTGGCCCTGGAGCAATGGAGCTGGAGCTGGGCCCGCAACTGGTCAGCCGAGGCGGACCGCATCGAGCAGGCCCTCTCGGACGCCCGGCGGCTGGCGGCGACCCCGGATGCCTCGGTGTCCAGCGGTGCCGAGCTCTACGGCCCCATCGATCCGCCGGGTGGCGAGAGCGAGGGAGCCGAGGCCATGGCCAAGGCCGTGGTCGAGGTGGTGAAGCGACACACCATCAGCAACTTCAGCTACGACGCCCAGCGGGCCAGCAGTTCACTGCCCGGTGCGCCCGTCATGGTCGGCAACTCCGCCCAGCGACTGTCCAAGGTGACCGGTGAACTGCAGTTCGAGAGTTCCCCGGAGGAGGCGGCCCGGATCATCGAGGCGCTGGAAGCCAGCCCCTCGATCGAGGCGGTCAACTCGGTGCGTCTGCAGCGACGCGACGGCGAACGCAAGGTCATGGTGCGACTGACGGTGGAAGCCTGGGTGTTCGCCGCCCGGCGTGGGAGGATGGGCTGATGCAGCGACCTGAATGGCTTCGCCCACCACGAGGCGTCCGGTGGACGCCCACCATGGGCGTGGCGGGTGCCGCGTCCCTGGTCGTGGGCGGA
>RFOC01000021.1 GCA_009926815.1 Planctomycetota bacterium | reverse complement strand
CGCCCCCCGATCAGGAGCCCCATGAAGACCCGGACCCTTGCCACCCTGCTGCCTCTGCTCGCCTTCGGACATGCCTCCTGGGCGCAGGTGGGCACGGTCGAGGCGTGGGGGTCGGGAAACTATGGACAGACCAGCGTGCCAGCGAACCTCACCGGCGTGGTGCAGGTGGCCGGCGGAAGCTGGCACAGCCTCGCGGTCAAGTCCGATGGCAGCGTGGTCGCGTGGGGCTACAACATCTACGGCCAGTCCAACGTCCCCATCGGACTCTCGGGCGTGTCCAGTGCCACCGCGGGCATGTACCACTCGGTGGTGCTCAGGTCCAACGGCACCGTGACCGCGTGGGGCGCGGGAACCACGAACACCGGCTCCTGGCCCAACTATGGCCAGAGCATGGTGCCCACCAACCTGAGCGGCGTGTCGCAGGTGAACACCACCGGCCTTCACACGCTGGCGCTCAAGTCCGACGGCAGCGTGGTGGCGTGGGGCCGCAACGCGGAGGGCCAGGTGACCGTGCCCATCGGTCTCTCGGGCTGCACCGGCGTGGCCGGCGGCGGTTACCACAGCGCTGCGCTTCGATCCAACGGGACGGTCGCCACGTGGGGGCTGGCCACCGATGGCCAGACCACCGTGCCCATCGGTCTCTCCGGCGTGGTGCAGGTGTCGGCGGGCAGCTACCACACCGTGGCTCTTCGCGGCGATGGCACCGTGGCCGCGTGGGGCGCGAACAACTATGGACAGCGGACCGTGCCCACCGGCCTGTCGAATGTCATGCAGATCTCCTGCGGCACGCATCACAGCGTCGCCCTGCGCCGCGACGGCAGCGTGCAGGCTTGGGGCTTCGGCGATCTGGGGCAGACCACCACGCCCAACGGCCTGCCCACGGTGGGCCAGGTGGCCGCGGGCGGATTCCACACGCTGGCGAGGATCGGGTTCCTGACCTCTCCGTGCCCAGCCGATCTGGACGATTCCGGCGTTGTCGACGCCGGCGACATCGGCGTGCTCCTGCTGCGTTTCGGGCAATCCGGCAGCGGTGACCTCGATGGAGATGGCGCGGTGACGGCGGGCGACATCGGCATCCTTCTGCTCGCCTTCGGGGTCTGTCCCTGAAGAGGGATTCGCATGCGACCCATGCCCCCTGCATGCAGTGCCGGCGCCGCGCGGACGAATCCGCGTCGATCGGCTTCGGCCATGCGTCTTGGCTGCATGCTGACCATGTGCTCGCTGACCGCGGCGATCGCGGGCGAGGTGCGGTGGGACTGCACGCTCGAACCCGAGACGACCTACGCGCAGACCACCACCGTGGCGATGCCGCTGGGCGGCACGTGGATCGGTGATTTCGACGCGGTCGCCAAGCCCACCGGCACGCGCACGCTCCCGGGCCTCTTCGGCGGCAGTGGCAACAACCCGATCCCCTTCACCTCCACGCTCCGGCCCGTGGCTGAGGTGCCCACCACGCATCCCGAGGGGACCTTTCGCCTGGGTTTCGACGAGCAGACCGCGGCAGTCCGGATCAGCGGGCTGTTCGTGGACGCGCTCGCCGGCGGCACGGGCGTCATCCGCGTCTCCATGTCCCTGACCTACGGCACCTTCCGCACGGTGACGCCCACCTCCACGTTCCCCGGTGTGTCGAATCTCTCGGTGCCGCTGGATGACGGCCAACTGGTGCAGGTGGAGGCCGTGCAGACCTCCGATGCCTCCGCCATCGCCACGCCGGCGGGCCCCGGGCTCTGGGACTTCTCCATGGCGTTGCCCGTCCAGGTGCGCGTGCTGGGGACCGTCATGGGCAACCCGTTCGAGAGTTCCGGCGCGGGCACCATGTCATTGCAGGGGCGACTCGACCTCTCCACCGGCTCGCTGCGCGTGACCGGGTCGGGATCCGTGGCCGACACCGTCGCCGTGCCTGCGCCGTCACCGCTGGTGAACATGCCGTTCGACCTGCCCACGGTCCTGCCGCCGGGCTCCACCGCGCACCTGCTCATGAATGGCACGTTCAGCCAGGGAACGGCCCAGATCTCGGCGTCCACCTCGCTGGTGGCCACCGGTGCACGCACCTGCGCGGCGGATCTGGATGGCAGTGGCGAGGTGGACGCGGCCGACCTGGGCAGCCTGCTGGTGCTCTTCGGCGGCTCCGGCGCCGGAGACCTGGATGGCAGCGGCGAGGTGGACGCGGCCGATCTGGGCAGCCTGCTGGTTCAGTTCGGCCCGTGCGGCTGAAGGCGAGCGGCGCACGCGGACTCCCGGCGACCGGACACCCGCCCCAGAAGCGAGAAAGCCCGAGGCATGGCCTCGGGCTCTGGACGCAAAGCGGGTGAAGGGACTTGAACCCTCGACATTCACGTTGGCAACGTGACGCTCTACCACTGAGCTACACCCGCAGAGGTGTCCCCTTTCGGGGAGGCGAAGTATACCCAAACCCCGGCCTGCGCCAACGCCTGGCCACGCCTCGGAAGGCTCAGGAATCGGCCCGGATTCCCGTGAATCGGAAGGCCCGGCCATCGAAAAGCCCCCGATCGCTCAACTTCAGGGCGGGAATCACCAGCAAGGCCATGAAGCTCAGCGTCATGAATGGCGCCTGCAGCGGCGATCCCATGGCTCGCACCCGGGCGGAGAAGGTCTCGTAGGCCTCGGCCACCACCTCGAAGGGCCTGACGCTCATCAGACCCGCGATCGACAGTCCCCGGATGTCCACGCCGTGCGCATCGCGGACGGCGACGCCACCACGCCGCTCGAAGACCGCATTCACCACCTCCGCCACGGCCTGACGCGACCCGCCCACCGCCACCACGTTGTGGCAGTCGTGCGCCACGCTGGAGGCGATGGCCCCGTGGCCGACGCCGAACCCCCGGATGAAGGCCACCGCCGGCGGCGCTTCCGAGTATCGGTTCACCACCACGATCAGCGAGACGTCCTGCGCAGGGTCCGGCTCGATCACGCCCTCGCGCACCTGCAGCGTCGCGACCGTCTCCTCGGTGACCAGTTCGCCATCCCTGGGCACGATCACGCGCACGCGCTCCTGATCCCGCCCGGACCGCGCCACGAAGTCCTCGGCCGAGAAGCTCGCCTGCCGGAAGGCGTTCGGCGCCTCCACGGGCAGGTGGTCCCAGCCGCAACGCCCAGCCTCGGCCACGCACTCGCCCCGGATCCAGGTGCGAAGCACCCGGAAGTCCTGCAGATCCTGCACCAGCACCATGTCGGCCGGATCACCCACCCGAAGCTGCCCGCACGGCAGCCCGTAGTGCCGCACCGGATTCACGCACGCGGCCCGCATGGCGTCGAAGCGATCCACCCCATGGGCCACGGCTCGCGCCACCAGCCGGTTGATGTGCCCGAACTTCAGGACATCCGGATGCGCGTCATCCGTGCAGAACATGCACTGCGCGGGGCGTTCCTTGAGCAGCGGCCAGAGCGCCTCGAAGTTGCGCGCCGCGGACCCCTCGCGGATCAGGATGTGCATGCCCAGGTCGGCCTTGCCGCGGGCCTCCTCCAGCGTGACGCACTCGTGATCGGTGGTGATGCCCGCCGCCGCGTAGGCCCGGGCCTGCTCTCCCACCAGCTGGGGCGCGTGGCCATCCACGGGCTTGCCCGCGGCCTTCGCGGCCGCGATCTTGGCCATCACCTCGGGATCGCCGCCCAGCACGCCCGGCCAGTTCATCATCTCGCTCAGGTAGCCGATGCGAGGGTCCGCCAGCAGGCGCTTCACGCACGCCGCATCCAGGGTGGCTCCGGCGGTCTCGAAGCCGGTGGCCGGCACGCAGCTGGGGCATCCGAAGTGGAAGTGGAAGTTGCGCCTCGCGCCATCCTCGAGCATGAAGCGGACCCCCGCTTCACCGAGGACGTTGGCGATCTCGTGCGGATCGCTCACGGTGGCCACCGTGCCATGGCAGGTGACCACGCGGGCGAACTCGCTCGGCGGCATCATGCTGCTCTCCACGTGCACATGGGCGTCCACGAAGCCGGGCATGAGCACGCCCGGATCCACGGGGCCTGTCGCGGCACGGATGGCCTGGATGCGCCCGCCCCGAACGATCACCTCGCGTGGCTCCACGGTGCCGCGATCGAGATCCACCACCTGATGCCGCAGCGTGACGTCCACCATGGGATCAATGTAGCCACGCGGCAGGCCGTTACGCTGTCCACATGGCTGGATCGCTGGAGATTCCGCTGGACTCGCTTCAGGTGGCCCTGCAGGCCGCCCCGCACGCCGACCGGCTCGAACTCTGCCACGACCTGCCGAGCGAGGGGTGGTCGCCTTCTCCGGAGCTGGTGCGGGAGGTGCGACACGCCACCCCATGCGAGGTGGTGGCCATGATCCGGCCGCGCGTGCCGGGCATGCCGACCACGCTCGACGCCGCCTCGTTCGTGGGCACCCCCGCCTTCCGTGCGGCGTGCCGAGCGGACATCGAGGCGTTCGCCGATGCCGGCGCCCATTCGGTCGCCATCGGCATGCTGGATGACCTGGGCGACATCGACCTGGAAGGCTGCCACCAACTGCACGAGGCCGCATGGCGCCGTGGCCTGCGGACCAGCTTCCATCGAGCCTTCGACCTGCTCGTGGACCGTGATCGGGGCTGGCGCGATGCCATGGCGCTTGGCCTGTGTCGCGTGCTCACGGCCGGTGTGCATGGCTGGGACGCGGCCGTCACGCCGCTGTCGCGTGGCCCTGCTCCGCCGCGAGCGTGCCGCCCTGGCCGAACTCAGCCGCACGCTCGGCGCCGAGGCACCCCAGGTGGTGGCCTGCGGTGGCGTGCGGGCCGCCAACGCGGTGGACTGGCTCGATGCCACCCCGCATCTGCACGCCTCGTGCCGGGTCGATGGCGTGTTCGCGGTGGACGAGGCGATGTCGCTGCACGCCTTCATCCAGTGACCGTGGGCCCGATCGTCGAGGCCCGCCGCGCGGCTAGCATGCAACGCAGGGGATCCATCCATGCCCACCACCTCCGGACTTCGACGGCTGCTGCTCTGCGTGCCGGTGCTGCTCGGCCTGTCCATGGCACCATCCGTCCGCGTGTGGAAGGGTTCGGTCAAGGGTCAGGCGCTCTGCAACATCGATGGCACCATGGTCTGGGAGGGCGCCGTCAAGGGCAAGGCTCTCTGCAACATCCGTGGAGATCGCGTGTACGAGGGTGCCGTGCAGGGACGGACGATCTTCAACTTCCGCAATGACGTGGCCTGGGAGGGTGCCGTGCAGGGCAAGGCTCTGTTCAACATCAAGGGCGATCGAGTCTGGGAGGGGGCCACGCAGGGCAAGGCCCTGGCCAATTTCCGAGGCAACATGCTGTGGAAGGGCGCCGTGCAGGGCTCCGCCATCCTGAACACCGACACCCCGCCGTCACCCATCGAGCGGGCGGTGCTGGTGTACCTGTTCGCCCGCTGATCAGGTCCCGGGCCGCTCGCGCACCCGCATGGCCACCTCGATGGTGCTGTCCTGGCCCAGCGCCGCGGGAGCCTGGTGCATGGCGTTCTGGCCGCGCTCCGCCAGCGCATAGGTGAATCCCCGCTGCACGCTGAAGGCGCCGGTGCGGCCGCTGAAATCCATGGCGAGCACGCCCACCTGGTAGTCGCCGCTGCCCGGCACGCGGTCGATGAGCCGGTGAATGAGCGCCTCGCACGCGTGCTGCGGACTCATGCCGGCGCGCATGGCTTCCACGATGGCGTGCGCCCCGGCCGTGCGCAAGACGGCCTCGCCAAGTCCGGTGCACACTGCGCCGCCCACGCCGCGATCCACGAAGAGCCCCGATCCGATGATGGGCGAGTCGCCCACGCGTCCATGCATCTTGAACGCCAGGCCGCTGGTGGTGCTGGCCACGGCCATGCGACCCGAGGCATCCATGGCGATCATGGAGATGGTGTCATGGTTCTCCACGTTCACCGCGGGGGCGTATCGCTTCTCCTGCAGCCAGGCCTGCCACTTCGCGTGCTGCTCGGCATCCAGCGGCCGCTCACGCACCTGCATGCCCTGCTCGCGCGCGAATCGCTCGGCGCCCGCTCCGGCCAGCATGACGTGCGGCGTGCGATCCATGACCATCCGTGCCAACTGGATCGGATGCGCCACGCCCCGCACGAACGCCACCGAACCGGCCCGACCATCGCACTGCATCACGGCGGCATCCAGGGTGACGGTGCCATCCCGGTCCGGCCAACCCCCAAGGCCCACCGTCCGCTGGCCGTTCTCCCGCTCGCACTGGATGCAGCCGGCTTCCACGGCGTCCGTGGCCGACCCTCCCGCCTGAAGGCGTTGCAGGGCCTCCAGATTGGCGGGCAGACCGTGATCCCAGGTGGAGAGGACTCGCATGGCGTGGATGCACGGGAATCGGCCCCCCGAGCCCGGGAAATCGCAAAATGGTTCAAAATGGGGCCATCGGGAACTTGTCCCGCCCCGGAACCGGGCTATGTTGCCCCCGACCCGGAGTCCCCTTCCGGGTCTCGTTCCCTTCGGTGACAGCGGAAGTTCCCTCCGACTGTTCCCAGCAAGATTGGATTGGATGCAGGCACCGTCGTGGTCCGTCCCACGCCGCGTGCACACGTCGTGCAGGCTTGGGGGCCTGCCGAATCGGAGAGCCCAAGGCTCCTGGCGGCTGACCGAGGTTCGAACGGGAACCTTGAGATCGAGCCAGGTGCTGCTCTCCAAAGTCGAACCGGGCCCGATTGCATGATCGGGCCCGGTCCCTTTTTGGGCCTGGAGGATTCCCGCCCGTTCACCAGGGACGCAGTTCGCGAAGGATGGTCCGCACCATGGCGCCGCACCGCTGCATCAGGGTGGTCCGGATCGCCTCGTCATCCATGACACCCGAGGCCTCCCGGCGCGCCTGGGAGAGACGCGAGAGTTCGCCCGCCAGCGACGGATGACGCTGCAGCACCGGAAGCACGCTCAACCGGCTCATGCGAAGCAGCCGCGCGCCGGACGCGGCGGCCACCACGTCGGCGATCCGGGGCTCGCCCCGCAGCAGGGCCACCTCCCCGAACGCCGCGCCCATGCCCAGCGGCACCGGGTCTCGCCCCTCGGGCCGAACCTCGACCCCACCCTGCAGCACCAGGAACATGTGGTCGCTCAGCTCGCCGCGACGAACCGCGAATTCACCGGGCTGCAGATCCACCACCACGCTGTCGCGCGCCAGTTCCCGCCGCTGCGACGCCGACATGGCTTGATCGCTGAAGAGCGGGCAGGCCGCCAGCTGACGCTCGATGGTCTCGGCTTCCTGGCGCGCCTGGGCGGCGTCCTGCCGCTCGCGGTCCATGTCCACCATGCGGATGCTGCGCACCGCGAAGGGGATCTCCATCCCGCCCTCGCGGAGCACGTACCAGATGCGCGTCATGACCCGGTCCACCACCGGATCCATGGCGCGACGGTCGGCCACCCAGAAGCGGATGTCGTAGTGCACGCTCGATTCGGCGTAGCTCTGCACGAACACCTCGGGACCCATGCCCTGCGGCGGCCGGAGCACGCCCGGGTCCTGCAGCAGCACGCCCAGGATGGCGTCCTTCACGCGGATGGGCGGGATGCCGTACGCCACGCCGACCGTGCGGCGGACCCGCAGACGACGGTCCGGCTGGTCCAGGTTGAACAGCGAGCGGCCCAGCAGGTCGGCGTTGGCCACGATCAGCATCTGGCCCTCGTTGGTCAGGATGCGCGTGGTCCGCAGGCTGGTGTCGAACACGGTGCCTTCGGGCCCGCCCACGCCCAGCTGCACCCAGTCCCCCTTCCGGATCACCTGGTCCGCCTGCAGGTCGAAGCCGCTGAACAGGTTGCCCATGGTGCGCTGCAGACCCAGACCCACGATGAACACCAGCGCACCGCCGGCCCCGATGAGCAGGTTGCGGATGCTGAACTGCTCGGCGAAATGCGCCTGCCAGATCACGGTCAGGCCGACCAGGAAGAGACCGGTGCGGACCAGCGCCTTCTGCAGGCGGATCATGTCGCTGCCGGTCAGGGCCACCACCGCTCCCGAGAGCCCCATGAGCAGCAGCGAGATCGCCACCACCACCAGGCCGATCTCCGCCAGGGTGCGCAGCAGCGGAATCTCGATCTGCCGGATGCCCTCGGGCAGGTGCATGGTGATGGGAACGCTGGCCTCCACGCCCAGGCGCAGCAGCACGCCGCACGCCACGGTCACGAGCAGGCCGACACCCAGGATGCGAAGGTCACCTCGGCGAACGAACGCGAAGCGCAACCCGACCACCAGGGCGTAGGCGCTGGCCAGCCAGAACAGGACGGCGGGCATGGAGGCCTGGGACAGCAGCATCACGCCGGGATTGTGACCCGGTCCGGTCCACACCGCCACCCCCATGGGCTAGCATGCCGCGCATGGTCCGACCCCTGTTCCTCGCCGCATGCGTCATGCTCGCCTCCGGATGCGCGTCCTCGAGCGGCCCCTTCGCCGCCGCGCCCGCGGCCACGGTGACCCCTGCCCCCGCCCTGAAGGCGGACATCGAGCCGCAGGTGACCGCATGGAAGACGGTGGTCTACGCCAACCGGCGACCCACCGCGGACATGGTCTTCTATGGCCTGGCGGACTGGCGCGACGCGACCGATGCCGCCAAGGCAGCCGGCGCGAAGGAGATCAGCCTGATCGTGGTGTTCGATGGTCCCTCGCTGCCGCTCACGCTGGGTGATGCGGCGTACGACCGCGTCATGGGCACGAAGGCCGGCAATCCATGGAAGAGCCTGGTGGCGGCAGAAGGCCGGCGCCGGCGTGGAGGCCTGCGGCACGCGCATGAGGGAACTGGGCGTGGGCAACGCCGACCTGCTTCCGGGCGTGAAGGTGGATGCCGACGGCTGGACCCGCGTGGTCGAGCTGCACGGCAAGGGCTACACCGTGTTCCAGAACTGATCGCCGGCCGGCCGCTCAGGCCTGGTCGCGCAACCGGAACAGCCCGACCGCGGCACGCAACTGGGCCAGGGAATCCTGCAGCGTGGTGGCGGCCTGGGCAAACTCGCTGGTGGCCTCGCGCGCGCGGGATGCGGTCTGCGCCAGCGCATCCATGCTCTGGCGGATCTGCTGGGCGCCCTCGACCTGGCTCTGCATGCCCTCGGTGACCTCCGCGAACTGCGACTCCGCGCGGCCCACGCGATCGATCACCGCGGCCAGTCGCTGACCCACGCCGCCCACGTGCTCCACGCCGCGGCGCACCTGCTCGCTGAAGCGGTCCATCTCCATGACGCCGCCGCTGACGGCCCCCTGCATCTGTCGGACCGTGGACTCGATGTCCAGCGTGGCGGCGGCGGTCTGGTCGGCCAGTCGCCGGATCTCGCGGGCCACCACCAGGAAGCCTCGGCCGCTCTCGCCGGCCTTCTCGGCCTCGATGGCCGCGTTCACGCTGAGCAGGTTGGTCTGATCGGCCACCTTGGTGATCGTGTCCACGATGGCGTTGATGCTGCTCGCCTTGTCGTTGATGGCGGCCAGCCGCTGCGCCACGCCGCCGGTGGCCGAGGCCAGCTCGTGCATGGTGTGGCCCATGGCCTGCAGGCCCTCGCGGCCCTCGCCGGCCAGTCGGGCGCTCTCGCCGGCGCTGGCCGCCAGATCCTCCATCTTCCGGAGCAGTTCGCTGCCCGTGGTGGAGATCTGACGCACGGCGGCCGCGATCTCGGCGCTGCTGGCGCCGAAGCCCTGCGCCACGTCCTCCTGCTGACGGCTGGCCGCGGCCATCTGGGTGGCGGTGCCCGTGATGCTCAGGGCCACGCCACGCACCCGCGCGACCAGGTCGTTGAGACGCCGCGTCATGTCGCCCATGCTCTCGATGAGATCCGAGGCCTCGTCGTTGGTCCCACTGGATGGATAGGTGCGGGTCAGGTCGCCATCCGCCACGTCGCGAGCGGCGGAGGCCGCGACGCGGATCCGGCCCGAGAGCTTGAAGGCCATGCGCACCAGGAGCACCACCACCACCACCGCCCCGCAGATGCCCACCACCAGGTTCAGCGCCACCTGCCGCCACACCTGCACGTCGAGCATGGACTCGGGCACCTCGACCACCACCTCCCAGCCCCCCGTGGGCACGCGGGCCATGGCGTGCAGCGTGGTCTGGCCGGTCACCGGGTTGGGCAGGAACGCGGTCGCGGACGTCTCCTTGGCGTCCCGGAGCGGCGCCAGCGCCGTGGACCATGGCGTCTGCTCGATGGACTTGGCGCGGATCTCGCCGAACACCTTGGCCAGCTCGGGCGTCGCCGCCTCGTCCCCCACCGAGGCCACGACCACTCGACCCTTGGAGGTGAGGATCAGGGCGTTGAGGCCCGATCGCTGCGTGAGCGAGGCGAGCCGACCCGCCAGGGCATCGAGGCTCCGATCGATGCCGGCGATGCCCGCGAACTTCCCGCCGATCACCAGCGGCATGGAGCACTCGGTCATCATCACGCCCTGGTATTCGTAGGGCTCCGTCAGCACCGCCTCGCGCAGGCCGCGCTCCAGGAAGTTCCGCCGGGGCAGCTGGTAGTAGTCGTTGTTCTGGTCATCCACGATCCGCTTGAAACGGATCCGGCCGCCGGTGGAGTGGTTCTGGTACGGATACGGGATGAAGCGGCCACGTTCATCCAGGACTTCGGGCGGAATCTCGCCTCGCTTCATGGCTTCCACGGACTCCGCATCCAGGCCGTCCGCGTCGGGCTCGTAGGTGAAGTAGGCCGCCTCCAGGTCCGGGTTGGAATCCAGGATCCCCTCCAGGAAACGCAGGCTCTGCGCACGCCGGCCGAAGAGCCCGCTCTGCGCAGCCTCGACCATGGTGTCCACCATGCTCACCGTGGCGCGGTTCCAGCCATCCATCTCCTTGGCGAACGCCATGGCCTCGGCCAGCGCATTCCTGCGGGCCGTGCCCTCGAGCGTGCGCATGGCCCGGATCCCGTTGATGGTGATCACCGAGAGCAGCACCAGCACCGCGGGCACCACGCCCAGCATGATGAACTGTCGAAGAAGCGTGGTGCGGGAGGCAGCCATGCGAGACCGGAGGATACGGACCCGCGCGGAAGCCCGCGAGGAAATCAGGCGTCGGCAGGCTGGGCCTGCAGCCGCTCAAGCTCGCGACGCAGCCGCTCGGAACGCTCCCGGGCCTCCACCTCGCGACGACGGGCGGTCTGCAGGCGGGCGTCCAGTTCCGCATCCACCTCGCGACGACGATCGTTGGCCACGGCCTCCCGCTCCGCCAGCCGATCCCGCTCCGCCTCGACCGCCATGCGGCGCTGGCGAAGTTCCTCGGCCCGGGCGGACGCGGTGTCGACGATGCGTTCCCGACGGTTGGCCAGGTCCTTGGCGCCCTCCTGGGCCTCCTCGGCATCCTCCTCGGCCTGCCGGGCCTCCAGCTCCAGGTGCAATGCACGCTCCGCCGTGGCCATGGCCTGGCGAAGTCGCTCGCAGGCCTCGGCGCGATCGCTGACGCGGCGCTCCTGCTCCTGGGCGATCGCCCGGTGCCGCTCCAGGGTCCGCTCCGCCTCGGCGGCCTCCTGCTCCATGCGCTCGGCCTCGGCATCCGCCTCGGCCGCCTGCCGCCGGAGCGATTCCGCCTGGGCCTGGCTCTCGGCCACGCGGCGCTGGGCTTCGGCTCGGGCCTGCTCGGCGGCCTGCAGCGCTCGCTGCGCCGTCTCGGCCTCGGCGTGCACCTCCACCGTGGCCTGCCGCTGCGAACGCAGCCGCTGGCCGATCTCGATCATGGTCTCGCGATCCCGGCGGGCGTGGCGCTCCGCCTCGAGGGCGGCGTGTCGCTCGCGATCCACGACGGCGCGAGCCTCCATCTCCGCCGTGCGCTCCTCCTGCAGGGCATCCAGCGATCGCTGCAGGGTCTCGCGAGCCACCGTGGCCTCGTCGCCGGCGCGGCGAGCCACCTGCATCAACTCGTCGCAGCGGCGCATGGCCTCGGCCACCGCCTCGCGCTGCCGATCCAGGTGGGCCCGGGTCTCGGTCTCGGCGCGGCACGCCTCGTCGGCATCCTGCTGGGCCGCCGCCGCCGCGCTCCGCTCCATCTGCAGCGTCTCGAGCGCCTGCTGGGCCTGCGCCCGCTCCGCATCCGCGCGTTCGGCCGCCGCACGAGCCAGCGCCTGCTGGGCCTCGGCGCGGGCCAGCGCCGCCTCGGCGTCCGTGCGGGCGCGATCCACGCGCTCCAGCGCCGCCTGGGCCGCGGCCTTCTGCCGCTCCACGTGCTCCTGCGCCTGCTGCACGGCCTGACGCTCGCGATCGAGCCGATCGAGCAGCCCCTGCAGCAGGCTGCGCTCGAGCATGGCCTGCTCGTTCGCCTTCTCGGCCACGCCGCGAAGCCGCTCGGCCCGCTCCTCGGCCTCGCGCGTGCAGGCCTGAGCGCGCTCGGCGCGGGCCAGGGCCGCCTCGGCCACCTGCTGTGCGGACCGCAGCCGCGCCTCCGCCTCGGCCACATGGGCCTTCTCGCGGACCAGTCGATCCTCGGCGGCCTGCAGCGCGGCCTGCTCGCCGGCGTCCATCCGCTGCAACCGCTCCAGCTCCGAGGTGGCCTGCGACGCCGCCTCGCGGCACCGCTCCACCACGACCATCTGCGCACCCACCGCCTGCTCGGCGGCCACGGCCTCGCTGGCGCGCGCATCCGAGGCATCGCGGGCCTCGGTCGCGCGGCGACGGGCCTCGAGCGAGGCTTCCCGCATGCGCGCCGCCTCGGCACGTCGACTCTCCGCCTGTTCCAGTCCCTGCCGCAGCGCCTGCACCGCGGCCAGCGTGCCCTCGCGCTCGGCCTCGGCGGCGGCCAGTTCCGCCTTGAGGCGGTCGATGGAGGCGGCATAGGCGCGGTGCAGGCCGTCGATCACGGCCTGACGCTCGGCGCGGCGCCTCGCCTCGGCCTCGCGACGCTGCTGGGCCTCGGCCTCGAGCTGGGCCAGCACGCGGGCGCGGGCCTCGGCTTCCTGGGCCATCTCCCGCTCGCGACGCTGCTGGGCCTCGATGGCCGCGCGGGCCTCGGCCTCGCGACGCTCGGCGCGCCGTCGCTCGCGATCCTCTCGCGAGACCGCCAGGCGGTTGCGCCACGCGGTCAGTTCCTCCACGAACCGCTGCACACGGTCCGGCGTGACGCCCTTGGCCCCCATGCTCCGGGCTCGCTCCTGCAGCAGCTTCTCGAAGGCCGCATCCATGACATCCCGCCAGCTTCGGCGGTACAGGTCCAGCTCGATGGCCGGCACCTTCCACATCTGCGAGAGCGCCTTCAGGCCGCCCAGCGGATCGTTCTGGTGCAGTCGCAGCAGTTCCACCAGCGCCTCCGGGGTGTCCGAGGGGAGGCGCATGCGCGACATGAGATCACCCACGGAGAGGATCACCGCATGTTCCGCCGCCGACAGCGAGCGGCCCGTGCTGAGTCGCTGAGACTCCCACCCTTCCAGGTGGGCCTCGTAGGACATGGGGGATCCTGCCATGCGTGTTGGGCGATCGGTCCCGCCTGCGCGCGGTCTGGACCCTGGTCCAGAGAAACCTTACCGGTCGCCCGGACTGCGTTTATATCGGAACGCGAGGGACAGGGTCAACCTTCAGGAAGGCTTTGCACCAGTTGTCCCCACGCCGGGCGGGGGTGCCGACGCGGCAGGAGCGGGCCGATCGGACCAGGCATGGCTGGGGTCCGCCTCGAACTCCCGGGCCAGCCGGCTGGCGAAGGGAACACCCACCTTCCGTGCGACCTGAGCCGCCTCGGACAGGGATCGATCGGCCTCGGGCGTCATGCCGGCCCGACGCTGGATCTCCGAAAGAGCCGCCAGCGAGCAGGCCTCCTCGATCTCGCTGCGGATGGCTCGTGCCGCCTCGAGACTCCGGCGGGCAAGTGGAAGGCCATCCTGCGGCTCCGCCGCCAGCAGGGCCACCTCGCGCAGGACGCGGCTCAAGGCCTCGTGCCACTCCAGACCATCGCCGGGGGTGGCGGCCAGGGCCATGACCTCGGACACGAGCGGCTCCACGCCATCTCGCTGCCCCAGCCGACGCATCGCTCGGAGCTGCTCGGCTCGGCCCCGAAGCCGCTGGTCGTTCGCGATGGCCTCGCCCTTCACCCGGGCCTCGCGGGAACCTCGCCGCTCCTCCGCGAACTGGAAGGCCTCCACCACCTGGCGCACCGCCGCCGCGTGCTCCCCGGTCTCGTTCAGGTAGTGCGCCAGCTCGATGTTGTCGTAGACGAAGCTCCGAAGGGCCTGGCTCTCGCCATCCGAGGCGATCACCGCCGCCCGCGCCGCGGCCACCGCTCCACGCGCCGCCTCCACGGCCTTGGCCACGCGATCCTGGTTGAACCGGCACTTGGCCAGCGTGTCCAGACCGTAGCTGACGTCGAGTTCGCGTTCCCATCGGAGGGCATCGCCCGCGTCACCGGCGGGGACCTCGGCCACCCTTCGGCGGGCGAGGGCCAGGAAGCCGTCGATCTCGGCGTCGGATGCTTCGAGATCGTTGAGATCCATGAGGTCGAGGGACAGGAACAGCTTGCTCATCATCCAGTCCCGCTCGTAGCGCGACCGCTTCTCGCGATCCTTGTCCGATCCACCCTGGCCCGCCTTGTCGAGCACCTCCCGGCGGACGGCCTGCAGTTCGCGGGAAAGCTTGACGGCCTCCGAATAGGCGGCACGCTGCACCTCCACCTCGTGCAGTCTCACGATGGCCTTGCCCAGAAGCTGAAGCGTGGCCAGATCGGCCGGATGCTGGTCCCGGGCCCTGCGTCGCAACTCGATGTTCTCGCGGAGAGGCTGCTCGG
The DNA here is from genome assembly GCA_009926815.1 of Planctomycetota bacterium. GTDB lineage: Bacteria > Planctomycetota > Phycisphaerae > Phycisphaerales > SM1A02 > SYAC01. The sequence goes on along the minus strand of RFOC01000021.1, from coordinate 2,326 downwards.
CCTCGGCGAATCGGTTGGCCGCCACCAGCAGATCCCCGTGCTGCTGCAGGGCCGTGGCCAATCCCCGCTGGTCCTCGGCGTCGGCCGTGCGGTCCGAGATTCGCCGGGCAAGGTCGACCAGTTCCACGGCCACGGGAAGTCCCTTCGCCGTGTCCCGTGACCGCTCCAGCAGCGCCGCGCGCTTGCGAAGGGCATCACGCAATTCCCGCTGGGCCACCAGATCATCCGGCGCCGTCCGCAGGCGCGTGCGGACCTTCGCCTCGAGATCGGCCAGCGCCTCCGATGAACCGGCGGCATCCCTCGCGAGGTCGGCGGCCCGCTTGCCCTTCTCGTCCACCTTCTCTCGCGCCTCGACGATGGCCTGACGCTGCTCGGCCCGGCGCGCGGACGTGGACGTGAGGTACCACGCGCCTCCCGCCGTCAGCAGCACCAGGACGGGCACCACCACCTTCATCCGATTGCGCCCGATCCACTTCCGCGCGCGGTAGGCGCCGCTGCTGGGCCGGGCCGAGACCGGTCGGCCCTCCAGCAGCGCGTCGATGTCGCCGATCAGCGCCTGCATGGAGGCGTAGCGACGCGTGGCCTCCTTCCGGAGCGCCATGAGGACGATGTTGTCCAGGTCGCCGCGCAGCGATCGCCTGGCCTTGCCGGGCGCCGCGGTGGTCTTGCGGCTCCCCGCCCCGGTGGTGCCCAGCATCACCGCGTCGCTGGGCCTCGGCGGCATCACCTCGCAGATCCGGCGCTTCACCTCCTCGAAGCCGCACCCGGCGAAGTCGAAGGGCAGCTGCCCCGCCAGGATCTCGTACATCATGACGCCCATCGAGTAGATGTCGGTGGCGGCGTTCAGCGGCTCGCCACGCACCTGCTCCGGGCTGGCGTACACGGGCGTGAGCGGCCCGATCTCGCCGGGAAGCGTCTGGTGACTTCGCTGCGAATCGCTCAGCTCGCTGCTGACGAACTTGGCGATGCCGAAGTCCAGCAGCTTGGGCACGCCATCCGCGCCCACCAGCACGTTCGCCGGCTTCAGATCCCGGTGCACGATGCCCTTCTCGTGCGCGTGGGCCAGCGCCGCCGCCACCTGCTTCAGCAGCCTCAGTCGCTCCACGGTCTCCAGACCCTGCCGCTGGCACCAGAGGTCCAGCGTGAGCCCCTCCACGAACTCCATGATGAAGTAGCTGCGGCCATCCTCGGTCACGCCGCCGCCGAACAGCCGGGCGATGTTCGGGTGGTTCAGCGTGTCCATCACCTTCTGCTCCAGCCGGAACCGCTCCAGGACCGCCTCGCTGTCCATGCCGCGCTTGAGCAGCTTGATGGCCACCCGTCGCTTCAGCAGGTCCGTCTCCTGCACGGCCAGCCAGACATCGCCGAAGCCGCCGGACCCCAGTCGCTTCTCCACGCGGCAGCCGCCGATCCGCTCGGGCCTGGCCTCGGCTCGGCCCGCCGCGGGGACCCCGGGCGATCCGCCGTCGCCGGGCGATCCACCGGTGGCCGAGGACGGCATGGTGACGTCGCCGCCCCCGCTCGATGGCAGGGTGGCGCCTGGATCCGATGGAGGCATGGTCTCGTCGGGCGAATGGGTCACGCCGGCCCTCTCATCGGCAGGATAGGAGCGCGATCCGCACGCTCACCCGACACCTTCGACCGGATTCAGAAGCCCACCGCGGACTTGGTGCCCTGCTTGGTGATGGTCTCCTCGCCTTCCCAGACGCCGCGCCCGGACCGCGTGTCGGTCAGGCTCATCTGGAAGATGTAGCTGACCTGGCGCGTGTTGCCGGCGCTGGCCCGGTTCTCCAGGATCTTGGCGGTCAGGGTGTAGTCGGGCAGGTCGGGCGTCTGGTTCGCGCGGCCGCTCTCGAAGTCCTTCATGTCCTGCACCCCCTTGGCCATGGGATCCTCCACCTTGCCATCGAGGCCAATGGTGTTGGTCACCTCGATCTTGCCCGTGTTCAGCAGGGCCACGCGGACCTTCTTGGTGAGCTGGTCGGTGTCGAAGGCGCTGCTGGTGTCGTTCACGATGCGGCTGATGCCCATGAGCGCCGGCTTCCTGGGCGCCCGCTCCAGCACGCCGCTCACCATCATGCTCTGCACCAGCTTGTCGGCGGCCTGGTTGAAGTCCTGGACGTTGGGCTGGTCCAGGCTGACCACCAGGTCGGTGCCCTGGCTGTCCTTGTAGGTGGCGGGCGTGCCGCAGGCGGCCAGCAGGGCGGTCGAGACGAGCGATGGAAGCAGGATGGATCGCATGGGTGTTCTCCGGGGTCGGTTCATGTTCACTGGTCGAGCGGATGGTTCGTGTCAAGCAGCTTCAGCTGCCACTGCGTGGCCCGCG
>RFOC01000003.1 GCA_009926815.1 Planctomycetota bacterium | reverse complement strand
CTGCGCGTGGACACGCTGGGCGCGGGCACGCCGATCAGCATCGGACAGACCACGGTGCTGGATGCGAGCGATCCGATCCTGAGCGAGCGTGGGAATCTGGATGGCCTGGGCGGCGAGGACGTGTTCCTGGTGGTGCAGCCGGCAAGTGGAAGTCTGACGAGTTTTACCGAGTCGAATCCCTTCGTGAAGCCCTACCTGTCGCAGCAGGATGCGCGGCCGGGGGACCTGGATGGAAGTGGCACGGTGGATGCGGCCGATATCGGTGCGCTGCTGGTGCTCTTTGGTCCGTGCCCGGCCGAGCCACCCTGCCCGGGCGACCTCGATGGCAGCGGCGAGGTGGATGCGGCTGACATCGGGGCCCTGCTGACGCTGTTCGGGTGATTTGGGGCCAACCGGATCTCTGCCATCCGCCTTCCCGGCGGCTCACTTCGTCGGCTTTGCCTCGGCCGCCTTCGCCTGCTGCGGATACAGCAGCACGCGGTCGTGGCAGAGCAGCACCAGGTCGTCCTTGCCGTCGCCCGTCAGGTCCGTGACCAGACCCATGCTCGGCTGGAAGTCGCGTGGCTCGCCACCGCTGAAGATGCGGCTCTCGAAGACCTCGAAGGCCGTGCCGAATCGAAGTTTCCCGGCCTGGCTGAAGGTGAGGATCTCGGCCATCTGCTCACCGGCGTCCATGGCCACCACATCCATGAAGCCATCGCCGTTCACGTCGCCGGTGGCCAGTTCATGCTCCACGCGTCCGGGCTCGTCGCTCCGCCACTGGGCCACCTCCGTCAGCTTCCAGCGGTCGCCCGAGAGACGGACCAGGGCGAAGCTGTCGTCGCCGATGGCCAGGATGGAGGGGTTGTCATCGCCGCCGAAGCGACCGGCGAAGATGCGGTCGAACTTGAAGCCAGGCACCTCGATCGCCTCGACCTGGCTCCACGCGCCGTCCTTGCCCGCGCCGAACACCACCAGTCGGCCATTCTCGCGGTCGCCCGCCACGATGCGATCACCCATGACGGTCACGCAGGTCAGCTTGGCGTCGCTGGCGTCGGCGTTGAACTGCTTCACCACCTGCCACCCCGGGCTGGTGCCCGCCGAGGGGGCGGAGTCGTAGCGCAGCGCCCGCACGTAGTTGCGGTCCGCCACCAGCAGCTCGGCCTTGCCGTCACCCATCACGTCGAAGGTGGCCGTGTTCCGGGCGTTCGCCGCCTGCACCAGGCCGAACTGGCCCATGTCCTTGCTCTCCAGCAGCTTCAGCTCGGCCTTGCCGTCCTTGTCGGTCACCTCACGCACCATCATCATGGGCTTGTCCGGCGTGAAGACCAGCAGGTCCGTGTGGCCCTCGTGGTCCACGTCGGTGCCCAGGATGGTGTCGGGGCTCTTGCTGAGCGCGCCCAGCGACACGCTGCGGTGGTTCCGCGGATCCATGCCCTGGTCGCCCGTGGCCGGAATGAGCGTCAGGGTGTAGTTGCGGCCATCCTTGGTCACCACCGACAGCGTGGGGACCCCGTTGAAATCCACCAGGGCCATGGTGACGGGCGAGGCGCCCGCCGGCAGGGGCACCGGCTTGGGGAAGCCGATCCGGCCCGACTCCACCGTGCAGCGGCCGAGCACGCCCTCCTTCTCGCTCAGCAGGAACACCTGCGCGGGGCGATCCTTCGCGGCCGGCAGCGAGGCCACCGCGTCCATGTCGGCCAGCGCCGGGAAGCTCTCGGCCCCCTCGAAACCCTTGCCTGCGCGCTGGCGGTACAGCATGACCGCGTTCTCGGCGGTGTTGGTGGCCAGCAGGTCCTGACGGCCATCGGCATCCAGGTCCACCACCGCGTAGCTGCGCTTGCGATTCTGCGGATCGCGGAACGCCCAGGTCTGCATGCTCGCCTCGCGATCACCGGCGCCAGTGATGGGCTGCCGATCCAGGCGCATGAACACCAGCCGCTTGGAGGGCTTCTCGATCACGCCCACGAGGGCCTGCTTCTGGCCGGGCAGCCGCACCACCTCCGCCTCGCGCAGTGGCGGCATCTCGAACCGCATCTGCGGCCCCAGCACCAGGCGACCGTCCTCGCGACTGGTCAGCCAGACCCGCATGGGGCTGCCATCCTCCGGCACCACGCCGATCAGGTCGGGCGTGCCGTTGCCATCCACGTCGTCCACCATGGCCGCCAGCAGGTTGCCGTTGCCGGCCGCGATCTCCAGCGGCGTGCCGATCTGGTCGCGGTCGAGCGGCCACACCATGATCCGCCCGCCCACGTTGCCGATGAGTTCCGGCTTCGCGTCACCCACCAGGTCGGCCACGCGCAGGTTGTCGCGGCTGCCCACCAGGTTCTTCACCGGGATCTTGCGGACCACCTCGAAGACGCCCGGCTTGGTCTGGCGGATGAAGCCCAGCGTGCCGGGTTGCCCGGCGTAGATCAGGTCCAGGCGTCCGTCGCCGTCGAAGTCGTGCGGCACCACCGCGCCGACCTCGTTGGGCACGGAGATGGTCTCCCGGCGGAAGCGCCAGAGTTCGGGCAGCTCGTTGCTGCCGGCCGACGTCGCCTTCTCCTCGCCGGGCTTCGCGTCGGGCTTCTGGTAGTAGACCTCGATGCGGCTCTTGTGATTGTTGATCGCCACCAGGTCGCGCCGGCCATCGCCGTCCAGATCGGCTGCGGTGATCGGTCCGGCCTTCGGATCGATCTTCTGCACCTCCAGCGGATCGAAGCCGAAGTGCGCGGCCAGGTCGCCGGACTGCGGGGCAAGGGCGAACGCGAGCGAGAGCAGGGTGGCCGAGGTCATGGCGTCTCCGGTTCGGTGTCTGTGGGGAAGAAAGCGGCGGCTATAGTAGCCGCGTGCGCAACGCCCACCGCCTCGTCCTCGCCTCGCTCGCCTCCGTCGCGGTGATCCTGCCGGTCCACGCCGACCTGGTGAAGCTCAAGAGCGGCAGCTCCATCGACGGCACCGTGCTCAAGCGGACGGACAAGCGGCTCTGGGTCGACATCGGCCCCGAGGTGCTCAGCTTCGACATGGAGGATGTGGCGGCCGTGGAGAGTGGTGCGGCCCCCGTGGCGGTGAAGACCGAGCAGGTGGACCTGTTCCACACCGCCACCAACCTGCCCACGCTCAGCCCCAAGGAGCACGCCAGGATCCTGGGCCCCGCGGTCATCAAGGTCAGCACGCCGGGCGGTCTGGGCAGCGGGGTGATCATCGATGGCGATGGTCACGCCATCACGAATGCCCATGTGGTGCAGGGTGAGCAGAAGCTCAAGGCCACCGTGTGGTTCCCGCAGCCGGATGGCACGCTCAAGCGCGTGGAGATCGACAAGGTGGAGCTGGTGGCGGTCAACAACCACCTCGACCTCGCCCTGGTGCGCATCAAGCACCCGGACGGCAAGCCCTTCGCGTACGCCCCGGTGCAGCTGGAGGAGCGACTGGAGATCGGCCAGCCGGTGTTCGCCATCGGCAACCCGCTGGGCCTGGAGCGCACCCTCACCCAGGGCGTGATCAGCACCACGCAGCGCGACTTCGACGGCCTGACCTACATCCAGACGGATACGCCGATCAACCCCGGCAATTCCGGCGGACCGCTCTTCAACACCAAGGGCGAGGTGATCGGCATCACCAACATGGGCATCCGGGGCGGCGAGGCGCTGGGCTTCGCCATTCCCAGCCGGTACGTGAAGGACTTCATCCGCAACCGGGAGGCCTTCAGCTACGACCGCAGCAACCCCAACGCGGGCCACAACTACCACGATGGCCCCACGCGATCGAAGTTCGAGACCCCCGCGGAACTGCTCGACGGCAGCAGCGGGAACTGACCCCGGGACATCAAGGAGCCACGCATGTGTCGCAACGCGCTCGCCGCCCTCTGCAGCCTCATGGCGGCGCTCCTGGCCCGCGCCGCCGATCCCGTCACCATCGATCGGCTGGTCCCCAAGGACAGCTGGCTCGTGGTGGGGGTGGATGACCTGGACGCGGTGCGCGAGCGCTGGGACCGGACGCCGGCCCTGAAGTGGTGGAACAGCGAACGGATCCAGGGACTGGTCAAGGAGACCCTGGAGGAGTCGCGCCAGGCCTCTCGCAAGCGGCTGCAGCAGCTGGGGGTGCCCGAGGACTCGTGGAGCGCCCCCAAGTCCGCCGGAGGCGCGCTCTACGCCGCTCACGACGACACGCTGGACAGCGACCAGGCGCACTTCCTGCTGCACGCCGAGTGGGGCGAGCACGCCGACGGCGTGGCGGCCATCTTCGACGCGCTGCTGGCCGAGGATGAGCGCAGCCGGCCCGGCACCACGAAGGCCGTGGAGATCCGTGGACGCAAGGCGGTCCGGATCACCATGAAGCCCGAGGAGCCCAAGCCCGAGATGGGCAAGGACGGCCGTCCGCGGCGGCCCCGTCCGCGGCGCGGCGGCCTCTTCGGCGAAGGCGGCATGTTCCAGCATGTGGAGCACGTCTGGTACGTGCGGGACGGCTCGCGTTTCCTGCTGGGCAGCCGTGAACGCGAGCTGGAGGAGGCCATCGGCGTGCTCGAGGGCCAGTCGAGCCCCAGCGTGCATGATGACCCGGACTTCCGCGCCGCCGTGGAGCAGGTGGGGCGTGGCGATGGCTGGGCCGTGCTTCTCACCGGTCCCATGCAGCGCGTCGCGGGCATGGCCGGCCCCCAACTCACCTTCCTGCAGCCGATGATGACCACCCTCTTTGGCGAGGTGAAGGCGTACGGCTTCGGCCTTCGAAGCGACCAGGCTCCGGCCCAGTTCGAACTGCTTCAGGGGATCGTGGTTCAGGGGGACCGGCAGGGACTGCTGGCGCTGCCCGGACCCGAGGTGCCCGTGGCGCCGCCGCCCAGGTTCGCCGCGGGCGATGCACTGGGCTATGGCCGCATCCAGGTGCAGTTCCGCGACCTGATGAAGGTGATCGACACCGCCGTGGCCAGTCTTCCCGAGGAGATGGCCGAGGGCATGGAGCCGGTGCTGCAGCAGTACGGCCCCGACCTCCGCAAGGCCTTCGACGCGCTCGGGCCCGACGTGCATGTCATCGGTCGTCTGGACCGCTCCCAGGGTGTCCCCGACGAGGCGCAGCAGGGGGTGTACGCCGCCGCGTGCCGGGACGAGCAGGCCATGACCGGGCTGCTCAACCTCTTCCTGCCCGAGGCGGGCTTCGAGCCGCGCGACTTCAACGGCAACACCATCTTCTCGGCCGAGGGCTCCGACGTGAGTGCCGGTTTCGGCGGCGGGATGTTCTTCATGGGCAGCACGCCCATGGTGGAGCAGTGCCTCCGCGGCGGTGAAGGTGGCCTGGGCGAGACCGCCGCATGCCGACAGGCCATGGCGGCCGTGGGTTCCGAGCCGGTGATCGGCTGGGGTTACACCGACCTGGTGGCCACGCTCGAGGCCTCTCGCGAGGCGATGATCGAGATGGCGGCCCGAGCCGAGCGCTCGGCGGTGCCCAAGTCGCAGCGCGACATGGCCGAGGGGGTGGGCCTGGACCTGCCCGATGGACTGGCCCAGAAGTTGAAGGATGTGGACGGCAAGAGCCTCGCCGAGGGTTTCGGACCCTCGCAGTGGGACATGCGGCCGCTGCCCAACGGACTGCTCACGCGCTTCCGGCTGCTCCGGCCGGCGTCGGAGTGAGGCCGCGCAGGAAGGCGATCAGGGCGGCCGCATAGCGGTCCGGATCGCCGGCGCCGGGTTCATCGTGCCGGTCTCCCGGCAGCACCAGCAGCGTGGCATGGGGCATGGCGCCCGCCACGCGCTCCGCGTCGGCCGCGGGCGAGATGCGGTCGCCTTCGCAGGCGATCACCAGGGCAGGCGCGCGCATGGCGGCCGCGTCCAGGTGCAGTGGGCGGTCCAGGCGCCCGCAGGCACGAAGCAGTGCCAGCGCGATGGGCGTGAAGGGCCACGCCGGAAGTTCCCGAAGGGCAAGTCGTCCCGGGATGGGCGAGGCCACGTCCACGTACGGCGCCAGGGCCATGACGCCCGCCACCGCGGTTCCACGCGATTGCGCCAGCGCAGCGGCGCGGATGGCCACTCCCGCGCCAAGCGAGTGCCCCATCACCACCAGGGGCCGGCCTGGACTTCGGGCCGCCACCTCGTGCAGCATGGCCGCCGCGGCCTCCGGCTCCCGCACGCCCACCCAGCTGGTTCGGCCAGGGTGCTCGCCGTGCGCGGGCAGGTCGGGCAGCCATGCCTCGCCCACGTGCCGCAGCAGCGGCAGCACGCGCGTCAGCGAGTCCCATCGGGAGCGTCCCCATCCGTGGAGCACGAGCAGGGCGGGCGAGGACGGATCCCCATGGCCGCGCAACCGCCACGCGGGGCACGGCACGCCATCGAGGCCGGGAAGCTCCACCTCCTGCGCGTCCACGTGCGCCGCGGCGGGATCACCCGGTCGGCCGGTGGCCAGGGCCCAGGCGAAACCCTTGCGAGGTGGATGGGCGGCGTCCCACGCGATGGTGCATGCACCCCACAGCACGAACAGCAGCAGCGCCCCCAGCAGCAGCAGGGGCACGCCCAGCCAGGGACTCAGCATGGCGCGCCGCGGCGCACCGCGGCCACCGTCTCGGCGGCCAGCCGCCGGGCGTGGTCGACCAGCGTGTCGGTCTCGGCGGCCCAGCGGGCGGCGGCATCCCGATCGGCGAGCGAGGGCAGGTTCACGCGCACGTTCCATGCCGCCGCGTCGGCGGCGGCGCCGGCCAGTTCCGCGGCAATGGCCAGATCGCTGCCCAGCCGCGCATTGGTCCGGGCGGGCAGCGCGTGCATCAGTTCGGCGGCCGCTGCAGCGTGCCGGACGATGGTCATGGGTGCCTCGATGGCCTCCCCGATTGCCGCCGGGAAGTCGCGCTCGCGTTCCGCGTGGCCCGCGGGCAGCTTCCAGAGCGCGGCCAGTCGCGCGTAGGCGGCGGCATCGCGGTCGGCCAGTCGCAGGGCCTCGGTCCGCAGCGCATCCAGTCTGGCCAGGGCATCGGCGTTCGCCGTCTCGTGCGCCGCGAAGCTGGGTCGGCCCACGGTGTAGCGAAGCACCATGGCGCCCAGGGCCGCCGCGTGCGAGAGCGTGACCGCGGCCACGGCGCCGCCGCCGGGCGAGGGCACCTTGTCCGCCAGCTGGGCTGTGAAGGCCCCCAGCGTCATGTCCGCGAAGCCGGGCATCAGCCGCGAAGCTCCGCGCCCAGTCGCTTCTGCAGCAGGGCCGTCAGCGTGGTGATGGTCGGTTCCACCTCCTCGCGGCGGAGCGTGGCGTCGGGCTTGCGGAACACCATTCGAAGGGTGACGCTCTTGCGACCCGCGCCGACCTGCTTGCCTCGGTAGGTGCCCACGAAGGCGATCGACTCCAGGTGCTCCGGTCTGGCCTCGTGCACCACTGTTTCCACATCGGCCCATGGCGTGGTGTCCGCCACGGCGATGCTCAGGTCCCTCTCCACGCCCGGGAAGGCAGGCAGCGATGCGGCGGGCCGCTCGGGCGGGAAGCGAGCCACGAGCGGCTCCAGCCGAAGTTCGGCCACCGCCACGCAGCCATCCAGGCCCAGAAGCCTGGCGGCTTGGGGCGAGAGCAGACCGATGTGGCCCAGCGCGGCGCCCTCCAGGCTGATCTCCGCGGCGGGCTGCATGCCCGGGACGGTGGCCCCCGGCCGCACCTGCACCGGCACCCCGGCCAGTTCATGGGCCAGGCGCTCGATCACGCCGCGGATCGACCGGTAGCCCTCGGACGGGTCCGTGGCGTCGGCCACCAGGGCCAGGCCCTGCCACTCCTCGTGCTGCCCGTTCACGCCCAGCCTGAAGGCATGGGCCAGTTCGAAGAGTCTCAGCCCCGAGGTGATGCCTCGGTCCGCGTTGAGCCGGCGAGCCGCGAGCGGTCCGGTGAGCACGGCTGGACGAAGGCAGGGGGTGCCGCCGGCGCGCTCGTCATCCACGCGAAGGGCGTGCTGGCCGGCGCCCAGGAACGCCTCGGCGGTGCGTTCGGTCACCAGCGCGTGCGTGACGCACTCCACGAAGCCCAGGCCGGCCAGCAGATCCTTGGCCCGCTCGACCGCCATCACCCGGGCATCCGGGCTCGCGGTGCGGATGCGGATGGCGTCGGCCACGGGCAGTCGATCGGTGCCCAGCAGGCGGATGACCTCCTCGATCAGGTCCACCTCGCGCTCGATGTCCATGCGCTGCGGTGGCACCGTGCAGTCGATGGTGTCGCCGCGCAGCGTGGGCTGGAAGCCCAGTGCGGTCAGCGCCCGAACCATGTCCTGCTCGGCCAGATCCACGCCCAGCAAGCCGCGGCATCGGGATGGGCGCATCGAGACGCGTCGCTGCGGAGGCAGCGGCGAACCCGCCTCGAGCACGCCCGAGCAGAGGGTGCCGCCCGCCGTCTCCAGGATCAGCTGCGCCAGGCGGTCCGCGGCCGCGTCGATGGCCGCGGGATGCACGCCGCGCTCGAAGCGACGGCTGCTGTCGCTGGCGATCTGGTGCCTGCGGCTCATCTGGCGCACCAGCACCGGGTCGAAGGTGGCCGCCTCCAACAGGATGTCGGTGGTGGTCTCGTCCACGCTGCTCTGGGCGCCGCCCTTCACGCCGGCCAACGCCACGGGCCGCTTCGCGTCCGCGATCACCAGATCGGCGGGGCCCAGCTCGATGGCCTTCGCGTGCTCGCCCAGCGGCAGGAAGGGCTCGCCTGCGGTGGCCCGTCGCACGTGGATGGCCGAGCCCTGCAGCTTGCGCAGGTCGAATACGTGGGTGGGCTGACCCATCTCCAGCAGGACGAAGTTGGTGCAGTCGACCAGATTGTTGCGAGGGACCTGCCCCGCATCGCGAAGACGGTCCTGCATCCATGCCGGGCTGGGACCCACCTTCACGCCGCGGATCACGCGGGCGGTGTAGCGGGGACATCCGGCGGGATCGTGGTTGTGCACGCCGGCCACGCCGGCCGCCGCGGGTCCCGTGGCCGTGGGGGCCTTCGCGGGGTGTCGCAGCGTGCGGCCGGTGGCGGCAGCCAGCTCGCGCGCCAGTTCGAGGTGGCAGAGGCAGTCGCCGCGGTTGCTGGTGGTCTCGATCTCCTGCTGGATCGCCCCGTCGGGCAGGGTCTCGCGGCCGTCGAAGTTGAATCCCGCGGCCGTCAGCGCCGCCGCCTGCTCCTCGGCATCGGCCGGTCGATCCAGGTAATCGTTGATCCAGCGCACGCTCGTTCGCATGTCGCCGCAAGCGTAGCGGCGGCCGCGCGGGGCGTGGTAGCCTTCCGCGGCATGTGGAGGCTGGCGCGGCTTCTGGTGATCGTGGCGGCAAGCGGGTGCGCCGCGCCGCCGCACGATCCGCTGGCCACGCCCATGGATCTGTGCGCGGACGTGACGGTGCTGGCCGGCTCCGGCGATGAGCCGCGCCGGGAGCCATGGATGCGGCAGGGCAAGATGATCCTCTTCGCCGATGGCACGGTGCTGGCCGATCTGGGACCGACCGTGAACACCCGAACCCGTCCCGGACTGGCGCGGACTCTCTACCAGAAGCAGGTCCGGCAGATGTGGGACCTGGCTCGCTCGCTGGGATTCGCCTCGCCGGAGCTGGCCGACTTCGACGGCAATCCGGAACTGGTCGAGGCGGGCGAGGGCGAACTGGTCTACCTGATGACCTTCAGCGCCGACCAGCGACGGTGGACCTTCGTGCGGCGGTGTCCGGCCAAGGACGGTCCGGACGAGGCCACGGCCACCTGGGTGAAGGCCATGGCCGAGGCCGCCTTCCTGCGAGAGTTGCCCGCCGACCAGGGCACGCCCATTCGCTACGACTTCGGTCCGGATCCCTACGCATGGTTCAGGAAGCCCGGCGCCTGATCCTGCTGGTGGCGTGCGCGGTGCTGGCGGCGTGCGCCGCGGACCGTGCCGTGCCCGCCGCGCAGCGGACCGTGGCCGACAACGGCGGGTGGTCGCTTCGCCTGGTGATTCGCCGGCCATCCACCCGGCAGTACGAGCTCTACGAGGTGGACGCTCGCGGCTACGCGGGCTACGCGGGAGGTCTGGATGCCATGAACGGCGAGGTGAAGCACCGCTTCCCGATGACGCCCGAAGTGGCGAAGCAGTACCGCGAGGCGATGGCGCAGTGCCCCTGGACGCAGGGCAAGCCCGAGGACCTGGGGCCTGGCCATGATGAGCCACTGACGGACGTGAGCCTGCAGGCGGTCGGTGGGGTGGAGCGTCGCTTCACCCTGCGTGGACCCCAGCCAGAGGCCGATCGTTTCGTGGCCATCCTCAAGCCGGTGCTTGCCCAGCGCCATGATCGCGTGCTGGACAAGGCGCCCCGCGCCACCGATGGGCCGCGGCCCGCGGCCGAGCAGGCGAAGCCGCGCCACCGATGGGCCGCGGCCCGCGGCCGAGCAGGCGAAGCCGACGTCGCCGCCGGCCAATCCCCCGACGGGCCGTTGAGCGCAGCGACGCGGCTACGATCGCCCCCGTGAGCGGCGAGACCATCGTCGGCATCGACCTGGGCACCACCCATTCGCTGGTGGCGGTGTGCGATGCCGCCGGACCGCGCGTGCTCACCGATGCCCAGGGCCGCGCGCTGCTGCCGAGCGTGGTGCGGTTCCTGCAGGGGGCGGATCCGGTGGTGGGCCACCAGGCCCGCGAGCGGGCGGTGGAGTTCCCGCTGCAGACCATCGCCAGCAGCAAGCGATTCATGGGCCGCAGCCATGGCGAGAGCCTGCGGCTGGCCGAGGGCTTCGGGGGCCGTCTGGTGCCGGGGCCTCGTGGCATGGCGGCATTCGAGGTGGAGGGTCGCCTGGTGACGCCGCAGGAGGTGGCGGCTCTGGTGCTGGCCACGCTGCGACGCACCGCCGAGGTCGCCCTGGGCCACCCGGTGCATCGGGCGGTGATCACCGTGCCCGCCTACTTCGACGATGCCCAGCGGCAGGCCACGCGCGATGCGGCACGCCTGGCTGGCCTGCTGGCCGAGCGCATCGTGAACGAGCCCACGGCCGCGGCGCTCGCCTACGGCCTGAACCGCGCCCGCAAGCCCGAGACCGTGGCCGTGTTCGACTTCGGCGGCGGCACCTTCGACGTCAGCGTGCTCCGCATCGAGCCGGATGAGCAGGAGACGGCCAGCGACCTGTTCCAGGTGCTGGCCACCAACGGCGACACGCGACTGGGCGGCGATGACATCGACCTGCTCGTCATGGACTGGCTGCTGGCCAGGGCACGCGAGGCGTTCGGAGCGCTGCAACTCTCGCCCTCGGTGCAGCAGCGGTTCCGCGCCTTCGCCGAGCGCGCCAAGATCGCCCTGAGCGATCGCGATGCGGCGCCGATGGAGATCGACCTGGGCGATGGCCGGGCGCTCCGCTGCACGCTCACGCGCGGCGATCTGGAAGCCATGGCCCGGCCGCTGGTCGATCGCACGCTGGAGAAGTTCCGGGCCGCCATGGCCGACGCGGGCCAGCCTTCGCTCGACCGGGTGGTCATGGTGGGTGGCAGCACGCGCATGCCGCTGGTGCGTGCCGCCGTGCGCGACTTCGCGGGCCTGGAGCCCTACACGGCCCTGGACCCCGATCAGGTGGTGGCCCTTGGGGCGGCGGTGCAGGCCCACATCCTCATGGGCGGTCGCCGCGATCTGCTGCTCGACGTGATCCCGCTCAGCCTGGGCATGGAGACGCGCGGCGGGGCGGTGGCCAAGCTGGTCATGCGCAACACCGCCATTCCCACGCGGGCCACCGAGACCTTCACCACCAGCGCGGACAACCAGACCGGCATCGTCATCCACGTGCTGCAGGGCGAGCGTGAGATGGTGGCGGACTGCCGCAGCATCGGTCGCTTCGAGCTCAAGGGGCTTCCCCCCATGCCCGCGGGCATTCCCCAACTGGAGGTGGAGTTCGCGGTGGACGCCAACGGGGTGCTCACGGTCAGCGCCGCGGAGCGTCGCAGCGGCCGCCGGGCCAGTCTGCAGGTGGTGCCCAGCCATGGCCTGACCTCGGCCGAGGTGGAGCGTCTGGAGCGGGAGGCCTTCGCCCACGCCCGCGAGGACATGCACCTGCACCGGGTGGTGGATCTGGCGGTGAACGCCCGACTGGACCTGAAGTGGATCGGCGAGGCCCTGCAGCGGGCCGGCGACGCGGTGGAGCCGGGCTACCGGGACGAGCTCGAGGCGGCCATCACGCGGCTCAAGGGCATGTGCGAGGCGGCCGAGCGCGATCCCGCCCGCACCGACGCCGATGCCTTCCACCGGGCGAAGGAGTCGCTCGACCAGTTGAGCGTCCGCCTGCACGAGACCAGCATTGCGCGGAGCCTGCGCGGCATGTCCGAGGGCTCCTCGCCGAAGCGATGATTTCCTGAACTTTCCCTTCGACTTCCTGCGCCGTCGGCGTATATTCCACGCTTCACCAATGGCACAACGCCCGACCCGGGCAGCCAGGAGCACAGCCGAGTTGACACAGCACGCCATCCCGTCCGTTCCCAGCACGCCTTCCACCCCCACGGGCGCTCCGCCGCGCTCGCGTGCCGGCGTGACGGGCCTGGAGCCCGGATGGACGGTCGAGGACTCGGTCGATCTCTACAACATCCGCCTCTGGGGCAAGGGCTTCTTCGACGCCAACGCCAAGGGCCACATGGTGGTCCGTCCGGGCAAGACGCCAGGCCTGGAGATCGATCTCATGGAGGTGGTCGAGGGACTGCGTGAGCGAGGTCTCAGCACGCCGGTGCTGGTGCACTTCAGCGACCTGCTGGAGCGCCGCCTGAAGGACATGCACGAGGCCTTCCACACGGCCATCAAGGAGAACGGATACAAGGGCGAGTACGTGGGCGTGTTCCCCGTGAAGGTGAACCAGCAGCGCCGCGTGGTCGAGGAGATCCGCCAGTATGGCTCGCCGCTGGGCTTCGGCCTGGAGGTGGGCAGCAAGCCGGAACTGCTGGCCGTGCTGGGCATGACCAGCGACACGCCCGAGCGACTGATCATCTGCAACGGCTTCAAGGAAGCCCGCTACATCGAGTTCACCACGCTGGCCGCCAAGCTCGGCCGCACCATCATTCCGGTCATCGAGAACCTCACGGAACTCAAGCTCATCGTCGAGCTGGGCGAGAAGTTCCAGATCCGCCCGCGCATCGGCGTGCGCGTGAACCTGAGCACGCCGGGCGCCGGTCGCTGGCGCCACAGCAGTGGCGCCAAGGCGAAGTTCGGCCTTTCCTACAGCGAGGTGCTCGAGGTGCTCGAGTACCTCCGCGCCCGCGGCATGGAGGACTGCCTGCAGCTGCTGCACTGCCACATGGGCAGCCAGATCCACGACGTGCGTCAGGTGAACCAGGGCGTGAACGAGCTGGCCCGCATCTACGTGCAGCTGGTGAAGCTCGGCGCGGGCATGAAGTACCTGGACGTGGGTGGTGGCCTGGGCATCGACTACGACGGCAGCCAGACCAGCTTCGAGTTCAGCACCAACTACACGCTGGCCGAGTACGCGGCGGCGGTCGTCTACCGCACCATGAGCGTCTGCGACGAGGAGGGCGTGCCGCATCCCACCATCGTCACCGAGAGCGGCCGCGCCATGGTGGCGCAGCAGAGCGTGCTCATCTTCGACGCCATCGGCGCCAACCGGCCCGACCGCGGGCAGGTGCCCGCCTCGCTGCCGGCCCTGAAGCCGGGCGAGGAGGAGCTGCCGCGGCCGCTGGTGGAGCTCTTCGACACCTACAAGAGCATCACCGAGCGGCGACTGATCGAGCAGTATCACGATGCCTGCGAGGCTCGCGACGAGGCCAGCCGCCTGTTCAGCCTGGGGTACCTCAGCCTGGAGCACCGCGCGCTGTGCGACAACCTCTTCTGGGCCACCTGTGCCCGCATTCGCGACAAGTGCCGCGAGCTGGACGAGGTCCCCGAGGAACTGGACGATCTGGAGAGCCTGCTCAGCGACACCTACTTCTGCAACCTGAGCATCTTCCAGAGCCTGCCCGACATCTGGGCCATTCACCAGCTCTTCCCCATCGTGCCCGTGCACCGGCTGGGCGAGAAGCCCACCCGCAAGGCCACCATCGCCGACATCACCTGCGATTCGGACGGCCGCATCGATCGCTTCGTGGATGACCGCGACGTGAAGAAGTTCGTGGAGCTCCACGACTTCGCGGAAGGCGATCGCTACTACGTGGGCGCCTTCCTGGTGGGCGCGTACCAGGAGACCCTGGGTGACCTGCACAACCTCTTCGGCGACACCCACGTGGCCCACGTGAAGCACGACGCCAGTGGCCAGTGGTGGATCGACGAGATCATCGAGGGCGACGCGGTGCGCGACGTGCTCAACTACGTGCACTACGACCTGAACGCCCTGCAGGCGCAGATCCGCCGCGAGTGCGAGAAGGCCGTGCGCCTGAAGCAGATGACCGCCAGCGAGAGTCAGTCGCTGGTGCGGCTCTACGAGAGCGGCATCAACGGCTACACCTACCTGGAGCCCGAACTGGGCAGTTGACCCGGGTGGCCGCTCAGGCGGCCGGGTGTCGACTCAGCCAGGCCAGGACCCGGCCCACCGGCATGGGCCTTGACCAGAGATAGCCCTGGCCCAGGTCGTAGCCCATGGCCCTCAGGGCCTCGGCCTGGTCCGCCGTCTCCACCCCCTCGGCCGTCACCGGAATCTGGCAGGCTCGGGCCATGGCCACGCCAGCCTCGCACAGGGCCCGGCCGCGTGGGCTCAGGGCCAATTGCTGGGTGAGGGAGCGGTCGATCTTCACGTGGTCGAAGGGGACCGCCTGCAGCAGGCTCAGGGACGCGTACCGGGTCCCGAAATCGTCCACGGCCAGGCGGAACCCGGCCTCCTTGAGCGCCAGCAGGTTCGCGCGTGCGGGGCTGTCCACGTCCAGCCACTGGCTTTCGGTGACCTCCAGCACGACGCGCTCGGGCGCCACGCCATGCTCGCGGGCCATGACGGCCGCGCGATCGGCCAGGCCCTCGCGGACCAGCTGCCGCACCGACAGGTTCACGCTCAGGGTGAGTCCTCGGAACGCCTCGGCCTGCTCCGCCAGGGTCCGGAACGCGAACCGGAGCACGCTGTCGCCCAGTTTCACGATGAGGTCGCTCTCCTCGGCGATCGGCACGAACACGGAGGGCGAGATGCCCGCGGCGTCGCCGCCGCGCAGCCGGGCCAGCACCTCGAATCCGGACGGCCGGCCATCCGCCAGTCGGATGATGGGCTGCAGGAACGGCTCGACACGATCCTCGTCCAGGGCATCTCGGAGCACGCGGGTGACGATGCGGTTTCCGGTGATGCGGGCTCGCTCGCTGTCGCCGAACACCACCACGCGGTCGCGGCCCAGCCGCTTGGCCACCTCGGCCGCCTCAATGGCCTGCATCAGCGTGTCATCCAGCGGCATGGATCTGGGCTGCCACTCCACCACGCCCGCCGAGAGCGTGACCGTGACGGGGGAGTCGCCCAGCAGCAGGGGTGTCCGGAGGGACACCAGCAGGTCCTCGACGCGGCGCTGGGCCGCGCCATTCCGCTCTGGCAGGATCGCCACGAACTGGTCGCCGTCGAAGCGGGCCAGCAGGGGAACCTGACCCAGCTGCCCCCGGATCCGCAGGGCCACCTGCTGCAGCAGCTGATCGGCCTTCCGCTGGCCCAGCAGGTCGTTGTGCAGCTTGAAGTGGTCGCAATCCAGCATCACCAGCGCGCAGGTCACGTCCGTGTAGGCCGGGTCGGCCGCCATGCGGGCGGCGACCTCCTGGAGCAGCAGTCGGTTGCCCAGCCCGGTGAGCACGTCCTGCGTGGCGCGTCTCTCTCGCTCGGCATCCTGCCTCCAGCGATCCACGGCGATGGCCGCCAGATGCACGAAGTGATCGACGAGCCGCAGGTCCTGCTTGGACGGCTCACGGGTGTCCCCGTAGTACATGCCGAACACGCCGAGCAGCTCGCCCTTGGCGTTCTTCAGCGGCGTGCTCCAGGCGGAGATGATCCCGTGCATGGCGGCGAAGTCGACGAAGGGCGTCCATCGCGGATCCACGCGCACGTCCCGCGAGGTCACCCGCTCGGACCTGTACGCGGCGGCGCCGCAGCTGCCCACGTCGGGGCCGGGCTTCATGCCGTCGATCGCCTCCTGGAACTTCGGGGAGAGGCTGCGACCGTAGCCGCCCTTGCGGAGCGACTGCGATTCGGGATCGAAGATCAGCACCGACGCCATCATGCTCGGGATGGCTTCCTCGCTGAACTCGGCGATGGCGGTCAGCGTCTCGGCCAGGGGCCGACCCGCGGCGACCATCTCCAGCACGCGCTGCTGGCCGGCGAGCAGGTGCTCCGCCGGCAGGTTCGTCAGGGATTCCAGGGAGGTGCAGGCCGCAGGCGCGGCCGACGACGGAACGGGGGCCAGACTGGTCATGGTGCGTCTCCTTCCAGAGGGCCAACTCTTCCGATCAGGGGTTCATCCACACGCCAATGGCCCGCCCCGGCACACCTCGGGGGGACACGAGGCGACGGTCGAATCCCTTGAAGGCCTGGCAAGGCCAAATTCCAAAAGAAGTCGAATTTCGATCGCTGCATGGCCCTGGGAGGGCCCTTCGGCGGTCCTGGGCCCCGTGGAAGCCGTGTGTCGTCCGCCCTCGGTGACGCCCGGGCGGGCCTCTCGGGGCCCCTGAGACGGCTCAGGAGCCGATCCGCCGCATCCGCAGGCCAAGCCGCAGCAGATGCGCGCCGTGGAAGATCAGCTGCACGCCGAAGAACACGCAGAAGACCATGGCCGCGATCCCCGGCGCGACCATGATGCATGCGCCCGCAGCCAGCGTGAAGAGCCCGTTGAGCAGCAGCAGGCCCCAGTGCGGCCGGCCCGAGAGGCCCAGGCCCGCGGCCACCTGCAGCACGCCCGCCACCAGCGTCAGGGCTCCGGCCACACCCATGACCGTCTCCAGTCCCTCGGCAGGGGCCAGCCAGAACACCACGCCGATGAGCATGGCCAGGACGGGCCCCACGAACGCGAGCACGCTCGAGCGTCCATCGCCCATGGACCGCAGGGCGGCGAAGAGGCTCACCGCCCCGGCCGCCACCAGGTAGACGCCGGTGGCCGCGATCATGGCGAGTGCGCTCACGAACGGGAACACGGCCAGGAAGAGCCCGGCGAGCAGCAGCAGCCCGCCGTTGAGGATGACGAGACCGGCGTGGGCGTGCAGCCGTCGAAGCGGGTGGGTGCTCATGCCCTCGAACCTAGCACAGCGGCGCATGCCGGTGCGATTGGCACCGCGACCGTGCTACGTTTCCCGCATTCCCCAAGGAGCCCCATGGATCTCGAAACCCGCATCGCCGCCGTCGAAACCAGCCTTCGCCGCACCCGCCGCATGAACCTGGCCCTGCTGCTGGGTCTGACCGCCCTGGTGGTCGGCGGCGCCCAGAGCCAGCCGGACATCGTGACGGCGCGGCAGATCAACGTGGTCGACGCGCAGGGACACGAGCGCGTGATCATCACCGGGGACGACAACGGCATGTCCGGAGTCCGCATCTTCGACGCCGCCGGTCAGGTCCGCATCTCCAGCGGCGTGGCGGCGGACAACAGCAGCTACACCCAATGGTTCGACACCGAGGGCCGCAGCCGCCTGGCGGCGCTGTGCAGCACCGGTGGTCAGAGCAGCCTCCAGTGGCGGGATGCGGATGGACGCCTGCGCATCGGAGGGGCCACCATGCTCAACGGCGAGAGCAGCATGATGTGGCTGGCGCCCAACGGCAAGCCCCAGATTCGCGTGCTCACCGACGGCAACGGCACGGCCAAGTTCCTCAGCGGCGATTGAGTCCGCTCAGGGATTGGGCGTGCTCGGGGGCGGCAGGCGATCGCGCCGCGACAGGTCCGGAGGATCGGGCATCTTGGGCTGAGGTTCATCGGTCCGGAGCCGCTCCAGCTGGCTGACGCGCCAGCCGGGCATGCGGTACTCCCAGTTCCGGACCCGTTCGCCGAAGGCGCTCCAGTCGGGGATCCACGGGTCGCCGGGCACGGGCTTGGCCGTCGGAGGACTTGCGCCCGGCCGAGACTCCACGCGGATCCTGAACCACGTCTCGGCGCCCTCGGTGCGACCCTCCAGCACCAGTCGAGCGCCCCTGAGATCGAAGGCCAGCGTCCGCTCCGGGGTGGGCGCGAAGTCGGGCCTGGCGGCGCGGACATCGTCGAACTCGATCCGGGTGGGCCACTCGGGCAGGGTGCCTCGGGCGGCGGTGGCCTGCTCCGGCGTCCACGCGGGTCCCGGCGGCGCCGTCACGGTGAACAGCTCCGGCGCCACGTTGCGGGCGTCGGCCGGCGCGTCCGGCCGTCGCACCACGCGAAGTCCCAGCCACTCCGCACCGAGGATCTCGGAGGGGGGCAGGGAGAGCAGGTCCCGGCGCATCCATCGCTGCAGGTCCACGTCGGCGTTGACGCCTCCGCGGCAGCGCCAGGTCTGGTCATCCTGGAGAGCGCGGGCGTAGGTGCTCCGTGGGGAGATGCGCTCCTGGCCAAGCAGGATCTCGATCGGCCGCGTCTCGCCGCCCGTGGACAGGCGGATCAGCCGGGCACGACCCTCGGGATCCGGCCAGGCCAGGTTCAGTTCCTGGTGTCGCTCTGGCTTGCGCGTGAGCACCTGATCCCGCTCCAGCTGGGCCAGACCCGCGATCAGCGAGCGCACCTGGTCCATGTCGGCGGGGTAGCCGTCGCGATCGACCAGCCGCCATGCACCGTCCTGGCCGCGCTGGAGCAGCACGCGACGGTCGCCCTGCAGCAGCTCGATGGTGCGCACGCCGTTGCCCACGGCCTCCAGGTCGGGGAACATCAGGCCCTGGCCCCGGTGCGTGGTGGTGGCCATGCGCGAGGCGATGGACCAGCCGGCCACCAGCGTGAGCAGCACGGCCAGCAGGGCCAGGACGGGCAGCAGGCGCCTCATGCGGGTCGGGCTCCCGATTCCATGCGACGCCGCGAACCTGCGGCACGAGCCATGGCCCAGGCGGTGGCCGTGGCCGCCACCAGCAGCGGCCAGACGACCACGTTGAGCACCATGAGCACGCGACCGGTGTCCTCCACGTCGCGTCGGAGCTCCAGCTGCACGCCACGCAGGTCGCTCCGCGCCTGCATCACGTCGCGGCTGAGGGTCTCCATGGCCCTCTGCTGCTCGGGCGAGAGCAGGCCGCCATCCGGGCCGGCGCCCTCTCGCTGCAGCTGCGCCACCTTGAACTCGGCGTCCTTGACCTGCTTCTGCAGCTCCTGCTCGCGGGCCACGTAGCGGGTCTCGGCGTCCTTGCGCATGGCTTCCACCCGCGTGAAGGGCCTTCGGCTCTGGCCGCGGCTCCGCAGGTCGGCCAGGGCGCGATCACCCACCAGGGTCTCGAGCGCATTGAAGAGGAGCGGTCCGTTGTCGCTGATGGCGCGGCGACCGCCATTGGCGTCCGCCTGGATCCAGGTGGTGTCATCCATCAGGTCCGCGTCACCGATCACGAGCACGTTGGCGCTGCCCTCGCCCGCCCCGAACGGGCTGCGGATGGGGCCCCGCAGTCGCGCGGCCAGCATCTTGCGGCGACCGTCGGGCTTGAAGTCCTTCACCAGCCGATCGGTCTCGCCGAAGAAGCCCAGCTTCAGGCTCTGGATGAGCTGACTGTCGGTGCTGCTCTGGATGAGCGGCTCGATGCGGGTGGTGGCACCCGGCGCGGGCTGGATCTCGCCCGCACTCATCAGGTTCACGCCGGAGAGGCTGCCCGTGATCGGGTCCATGGGACTCATGGCCTCGCGCGTCAGGCTGAGCCAGGGCAGGTAGTCCAGCTGGACCGTCTTGCCACCCATGGTGCGGGCCTGGATGCGCGTGGCGGCCTTGCGATCGCCCACGACCATGTCCATGGGCATGGTGAAGCCCCAGGCGGCGGGCAGCGGGCCCAGGTTGGCGATGGTGCCGGGCTTGTTGCCGCCCAGCCCCTCCGACCTCGCCTTGGGATCGGTCTCGCACCAGGGGTCGAAGAGCAGCAGCGTGGGCTTGCCCGAGAGCGCCCACCCGTCGATGGCCCGGAGCATGGCCTCCGGCAGGTTGCGTGGCTGCACGATCATCAGCGCGTCCAGTCCGCCGGGGATGGCGCTCCCCTCGGGATCGATCCGCTGCACGTCGAAGAGCTGCTCCATGCGCTGGATCGCCACGGGCACCGCGCCGCCGGAGGGATTCATGGGGTTGAACTGCGGCGAGAAGGGCAGGGTGCTCAGCAGTCCGATGGTGGGCTTCTTTCCGCGTCCCACGGTGGCGATGGCGCTGGCGATCTCGTACTCGAGAAACGGGTCCTGATCTGGACTGAGGTAGGCCAGCGCCTGCACCTTGTCGGTGGGACCTCGGGCCACCAGGCCCAGCGTGAGCGTGGTGCCCACGCCATCCACCTGCAGCTGCGAGAGGCCCGCGGCGCGGGCGGCGTCCTCGGCTTCGCTGAAGGGGACGGGATCGATGAACTCCAGGCTCAGCAGTCCCTCGCCCTCGGCGGTCAGCGCCTCCAGGAACTCGCGCACCCGCTGGGCGTGCGCGCGAAGGGCGGGCGCCGCCTCGCCTGCCTCCTGGCTCCAGTGCAGCTCCAGCCGCACGGGCTCCTCCAGCCGCGCCAGCAGCGTCCGCACCCCCGGCGAGAGGCTGTACATGCCGTCGCTGGTCAGGTCCACGCGCACCCCCCGCAGCAGGAAGGTGGCCGCCGCGTTGAGCGCCACCAGGCACACCAGCGAGAGTCCGATGCCCCACAGGGCGGTCCGTCGGGCGTCGCCTCCCATCAGAGGGCCTTCTTCCAGTCGATGACGAGGGCGTTCATGAACAGGAAGGCCACGATCACGCTGGTGAAGAACAGCAGATCGCGGGCGTCCAGCACGCCACGCACCATGGCCTCGAAGTGGATCAGCGCACTCATGCTGGCCAGGGCCTCCACCACGGCGCGCGGCGCCCAGCCGCTGAAGAAGTCCTGCACCGCCGGGAACCCCGTGAGCAGCAGCAGGAAGCACGCCACCACGCAGCTCACGAAGGCGATCACCTGGCTCTTGCTGCAGGCGCTCAGGCATGCACCCACGGCCAGGAAGGCGCCGGCCATGAGGGCGCTGCCCACGTAGCCGGCCAGGATCACGCCGTTGTCCGGCTCCCCCAGCCAGTTCACGGTGATCCACACCGGCGCGGTCAGCGCCAGCGCCACCAGCGTGAAGCCCCACGCGGCCAGGAACTTGCCCACCACCAGTTCACCCAGACGGAAGGGCAGCGTGGTCAGCAGTTCCACCGTGCCCGTGCGGCGCTCCTCGGCCCACAGTCGCATGCTCACCGCCGGCACCAGGAACAGGAAGAGCCACGGGTGGTACTGGAAGAAGGGCCTCAGGTCGGCCTGGGCGCGGTCGTAGAAGCCGCCGATGTTGAAGGTGAACAGGCCTGCCAGGAAGAGGAAGATCACCAGGAAGACCGCGGCCAGGGGCGTGGCGAAGTACGAGGCGAACTCGCGACGGGCGATGACCAGCGTCCGGGCGATCATGCCGAACCTCCCGGCACGTCACCGGTGGTGAGCTGGCGGAAGACGTGGTCCAGCCTGTTCGTTCGCAGGGACGCCGGAGCCTTCGCGTCCATCTCGGCGGGCGTGCCGTCGAAGACCATGGTGCCGCGATTGATGATCACGGCGCGCGTGCAGACCGCCTCCACCTCCTCCAGAAGGTGCGTGGAGAGGATCACGGCGCGGTCCTTGCCCAGGCGGCGGATGAGTTGCCGGACCTCGAACTTCTGGTTGGGATCGAGTCCATCGGTCGGCTCGTCCATGATGAGCACGGGCGGATCATGCAGCAGCGACTGCGCAATGCCGGTCCGTCGTCGATAGCCCTTGGAGAGCGTCTCGAAGGTCTGTCGGCGCACCAT
Organism: Planctomycetota bacterium; assembly: GCA_009926815.1. Classification (GTDB taxonomy): domain Bacteria; phylum Planctomycetota; class Phycisphaerae; order Phycisphaerales; family SM1A02; genus SYAC01. Next base: position 5,297 of record RFOC01000003.1, on the reverse strand, counting down.
CGCCAGGTTCACGGCCGTGATGGCGTGCTCCACGCGGGCCTTCCGCTCCGAGCCGTGGAAGCCTCGGGCCCGGGCGATGAAGTCCAGGAACTCCTCCACGCGCATGTCCGGATAGCAGGGAGCTCCCTCGGGCAGATATCCCATGCGGGTCTTGGCGCGGAGCGGGTCCAGGGCCACGTTCACGCCGTCCACCCAGGCGCTGCCCTCGCTGGGCTCCAGGAAGCCCGCGACCATTCGCATGGTGGTGGTCTTGCCGGCGCCGTTGGGACCCAGGAACCCCAGCACCTCGCCACGATGCACCTTCAGGCTGACACCGCGCACGGCGTGGATGGCGCCGAATCGCCTGTGCAAAGCCCTGGTCTCGAGGAGCACCTGCATGGCCGGAACGCTGCGAAGGGTAGCGGCGATCAGGGCGCCTGCGCAGCCTCGGACTGCTTGCGACGCCGCTCGCGATCCTCGGCGCCGGGCCAATCCTTCTCGCGGGGTCGGGCCGAGTCCAGGGGGCGGGGCTCCACGCCGCGGAAGGCCAGCAGCAGCGAGCCGCTCACGAAGTCGGTGGCATCGCCGGCCAGGAAGGTCCCCTCGTTGGTGGCCACCAGCACCCCCATGTCGTCCTGCGGGAAGAGCCAGATGGCGCAGTAGGTGAGCGCGTTTCCGCCCACATGGTGCAGGGCCCGGCCGTTGGCCCACGGTCGCAACGGGCGGAACCAGCCGCAGGCGTAGCCCATCTGGTCGTCGGGGAGCGTCTCCGGGACCGCCTGCAGCGCCGCGAACGTGGCGGGCTTCAGCAGGGGTGGCGTCGGCTGATGGCCCAGATGGAAGATGGCGAACCTGGCCCAGTCGTCCATGCTCATGCACAGCCGGGCCGAGGCGTTCAGGCAGGCGGGGTTGTCGCGGAACAGCGGCTTGCCGCTGGAGTGCGGCCAGGGCTGGTCCACGCCCTTGGGGTCACCGGGCTGGCCGAAGACGGCGGTCGTCATGCCCAGCGGCTTGAGGACCTTCTGCTGCATGAGGTCCTCGAAGGGCACCCCCGTGGCCACCTCCGCCATGCGGCCCAGCACCACGTAGCCCACGTTGCTGTACTGGTAGTCGCCGGGCGCCTTGGCCGGCTCCAGGGCGAGCATGTCGTTCACGTAGGCCGTCCGCTGCTCCACGTCCGTTCCCTTGGCACGCTGCGCCCGCTCCCACACCTCCCGAGGCCCGCGTGGCAGGAAGCCGCCGCGATGGTGCAGCAACTGGTCCACGGTCACTCCGGCCAGCGACGCATGGATCTCCGGCACGTCGCGACCCAGCACTTCCATGATCGTCGAGTCCCAGCGGAGCTTGCCCTCGTCGATGAGCACGCCGATCAGGGTGGCGGTGACCGACTTGGTGCAGGTGCCCAGATGGAAGAGGTCCCGTTCCGTGGCGGGTGTCGGCTCCCCGGCCTTGCGAACGCCACTCACGCCCTGGCCGATGATCCTGCCGTCGCGCACCACCACGGCGGCGATCGCCGGAATCCGTGGGAACCGCGTCCGGGCCGCATCAAGCACCTGTCGGATGGCCGCATCGGCGTTGGCTCGCGCGGGCAGGGGCGGCAGCGTCCGAGGGGCGGTCTTCCCGGCTGCGGGTTGCGTCGGTGCAGGCGCCTGGGGCGAGGGATTCGTCGGAGAGGGCGCAGGAGGCACCGTCTGGGCCTGCAGCGGTCCCGGCCCGCGGAACACCACCAGGGCGATCGCGCTGCAGAGGGCAGCCAGCGTGATGAGGGCGGAAAGGGGCTTCATGGTGCTCCGTTCGGGGAGAGGTGCACGCGGTTCGCTCACGCGGGCAGCGTACCGGCCTGTCGCTCCGCCAGCAGTTCCTCCAGGCTGGCCAAGGCCCGCCGGAGGTGGGGAATCACGATGCTGCCGCCCACCACCAGGGCCACATTGAGCGCGTCCTGCAGCTCCTCCCGCGACCAGCCCGCCTTCACGGCCTGCTCCAGGTGGTAGTCGATGCAGTCATCGCACCGCAGCACGGCGCTGGCCACCAGCCCAAGCAGTTCCTTGGTGCGTCCGGGCAGGGCGCCATCCTCGTAGGTGGCGGCATCCAGGCGGAAGAATCGCTTGATGCCCAGATGGTCGCAGTCCATCACCAGCTTCTGGCCCTCGGCCCGCTCCTGTCGGAACTGCTTCATGGTGCGCCTTGGCATGGTGGCATGCTACGAGCCCGCGGATAGAGTGGCACCATGCGAGCGGGCGTGGCGATGGGCGTGGTGCTGGCTTCCCTTGGTGGTGATGCGCTGCCGGGCACCGCCGTGGATCCCCGGCCGGGCATCACCGGAAGCGTCCGGCTGCATGCCGACGTGGTGTCCTCGCTCTCCTCCGTTCCGCCGCGCAACGTGGTCGTCTGGCTTCCGCCGGGATACGCGGAGCCCGCGAACGCCGACCGCCGCTACCCGGTGCTCTACATGCACGACGGGCAGAACTGCTTCGACCCGTCCACCGCCTTCCTGGGCCGGGAGTGGCACGCGGACGAGGTGGCCGATCGACTGGTGCGGCAGGGACGGATTCCACCGGTGATCATCGTGGGCATCTGGAACACGCCGGACCGCGTGGACGAGTACACGCCGGACCAGGACCTGGAGGTGGCCCGTGGCGATGGCAAGCCGCAGGGGCGCGGCGGTCGCGGGCTGGCGTACCTGACCTGGCTCGTGAACGATCTCAAGCCCATGATCGACGCGAACTACCGAACCCGGCGGGACCGGTCGAGCACGGCGATCATGGGCAGCAGCCTTGGCGGCATCATCTCCCTGGCGGCGGCCGAGCACCACGCAGGCACCTTCGGTCGGGTGGCCGCGGTCAGCCCCAGCCTGTGGTGGAACGGCGGGCAGGTGATCGAGCGATGGAGCGTGCGCGTGCCCGCGGTCGAGCGCCTCTGGCTCTGCATGGGGGATCGCGAGCGCAAGGGGCTGGATGCATCGCTTCGCCGTTTCGAGGCGGCCATCGGTCCAGTGCCTGGAGGGTTGGGCGACCGGCTGCACGCCGAGGTGGTCCCGGGTGGCACGCATGACGAGCCCAGCTGGTCGGCTCGCCTCGACCGCATCCTCATCTTCCTGCTGGCGGAACAGGAGTGGCGGCAGGGGGCCCGGCCGGGTCCCGGGGCTCCAGCGGAATCGGCTCCACGGCCGTGAGCCGATCGCGCACCGCAGGCGCCACGGCCTCCGCCCACTGCGCGTAGCCCCTGGGTGAGAGGTGCAGGTAGTCGGGCATGATCGCCTCGTCGATGGTGCCATCGCCCCGCACGAAGCCGTCCGCCACGCGAAGGAAGGTCACCCGATCCGGCCAGGGGCCCGCGGCCAGCGCCTGGTTCACCTGCAGCACCAGTCCCCGCAGAGGGTTGATCACCTGTCCTCGTGGCGGGATGTCCAGCACCAGCACATGGGCCTGCGGGCACTGCGCCACCAGCCGGTCCACCACCGCGTGCACGGCGCGCACGATCAGCGGCCCGCTGTCGCGGCCGGTGGAGGCGTTGTTGGTGCCGATCATGAGCACCACCACCTGCGGCTGCAGCGCCGTGAGCGGCGCCTGCTCCAGTCGCCAGAGCACGTGCTCGGTCCGATCGCCGCCCACGCCCAGGTTGATCGCGCCCATCGCCCCAAAGCGATCCCGCCACGCCTCGGCGCCGGCGTCCTCCCAGCCCTGGGTGATGCTGTCGCCCACGAAGACCACGGGAACGGGACCCTTCGCGTTGCGCACGCGATCGAGCACCTCGCCCTGCCGCGACACGCCGAACTCGTCCGTGCGCGGCGAGGGCCTCATGCACGCGGGCAGGATCACCTCCTCGGCGGCCACGGGTGGATCCGCGGGAGGCGTGGCGGGAGGCGGGGCCATCATCAGGGCGAGGAGCAGCGGAAGCGTGTTCATCGGGTCACCACCAGGCAGGCGTTGAGCGTGTCGGCGGCATGGTTGCCGCGGGCGAAGGTGCTGGGTTGCCAGCGGATCCTGGCGCCCCGCTCCTGGAGCCGCGAGGCGACGGCCTCGGCCCAGGCGTGTCGCGACGGCGACTCCCACCGCGTGGTGGTGGGATAGAGCCGAAGTTCGCCGCGGCAGACCCGCCACAGTTCCTCGGCGGCGCGCAGGTGCCAGGCCAGGGTGAAGGGCGAGTCGGGCAGGATGCCACCGTGCTCCGGACCGCTGTAGGTGAACAGCAGGTGCGCGGAGAGCACCAGATCGAAGTGAAGATCGGGAAAGGGCAGCGAGGGCAGGCTGGCCGCGAGGTAGCGACCCTCGGCAAGGCCGGATGGATGGTCACGCGCAAAGCGGTCCAGCGCTCGCAGCTTGCTCGCGGCATAGGCGTCCAGATCGATGTCGGCGAAGGCGTGGGCCTTGGCGCGCATGCGATCGATGGTGTGCTGCACGTCGCGGCGGCCACGGGCCAGCAGGACATCCAGCGGTTCCGCGTACAGCGGATCCACGCCCACGGGTCGTGCGCCCAGTGCCGCCGATTCACTCACGAAGGACCCCGGCCCCGAGGGGCAGTCCAGCACGCTGCGCCCTCGCAGTTGATCATCCGTCAGGTCGAACATGGCGCGATAGTCCGCCAGTTCTCTCCCGAAGAACTGCATGCCGTCCACGGTGAACAGCGGGGATGGAAGCGGCGTTGCCACGCCGGGCAGGCTAGGCCCTGGGCGCGTCGGATGTGGTCGGATCGACTTGGTGGGTCCGTCGCGGGCGGCTAGCCTTGCACCGACCGAAAGGAATCCCATGACCGAAGCCCCCGCCTGCACTTCGAACGCCTGCTGCTGCCCCTGCAAGGGCGAACTCGCCCGCATGGGCCGCACCATCCGCTGGATGCGCATCCTTCTGCTGGTGATCGCGGGCCTCCTGATCCTGGCGGTGGGCATCGGCATCGGCAGGGATCAGGCGCGACGTGCCATGGGCCGTGGCATGGCCGCGGCCGCCCTGCGTGGACCCATGCGGGGGCCGGAGGGTCCGGGCCCGCGGCAGCCAGGTCCGATGGACGGGCCGCAGGACCGCCGCGGCCGCGGCCGCGACTGAGCGAACTCAGTTTCCGGCGGGTTTCACCTGCACGGTCAACTGCCGCCGATCGGCGGGAGGCGTGTCCTTCTCCCAGGGGCGCACCAGCGCGAAGGCCAGGGTGCTTGACCCCGGCGAGCCTGCGGTGAACTCGAACACGTGGAGCACCGGTCCGCCGGGTCGGTCGGCAGCCGTGGCGGGCACCTGGCCCTTCTTCCAGTCGAAGCCGGGCACCGCGACCTGCGGCGTGCCGGCCGTTCCACCGGACGTGGGTCGATCGTCGCAGCCCACGAAGATCCA
>RFOC01000200.1 GCA_009926815.1 Planctomycetota bacterium | reverse complement strand
CTTCGGGCACCGTGAAGTCATCGGCCAGCGAGGTGTCCGTGGCCACCGTGGCGGCGACGCCCGTGGTGGAGAACACGAAGGTGCTACCCGGCACGGTGAAGCCGTCACAGTTGCTGATGGGCTGGCCGGCGATGGTGCTCGTGCCGCCGGTGGGGTTGGTCACCAGGGGGCCGTTGGTGTGCAGCACATCAGCCGATGCGGAGGCGGTCAGCAGGAGAGCGATCCGAGCGGCGTTCATTCGCATGGGGCGGCATGCTAGGCACGCCCGCCCCACAAGGCGGCGGTTCCGGCGACCTCCGACAGTCGCCGGAACCGTGCCCGTGGATGACCCGCGTGATGCCCCTGGCCCGGCAGCCCGGGACTGCCCGTTCAGCGCTCGATGGCGTACTCGAGGCTGACCACGGCCCTCATGGTCTTGGGAATGGTGGACGTGTCGTAATCCTGCCCGTACTCGCCGCTGTCCAGCTGGCCCCGCGCCATGATCTTGATGACCCCCTGCGAGGCGCTCTGCAGCGTGCCCACGCTGGAGCCGCTGCCGCTGGCCAGCGTGTTGGCGCGATCGAACGCGTTGCGGGTGGCCTCGGCCAGCAGGTCACGCTTGATGGCGTCGGGGTTGGCCAGCAGGAACACCGGCGAGCCCGAGCGGATCTCGATGCCTTCCCGGATCAGGTCGGTCACCCGCTCGGAGAGCGCCTTCACCGCGGTCACCTTGCCGCTGCGCACGGCGATGGACTGGGTGAGGGTGTAGGACTCGATGCGGGCGAGCGGGTGGCCCTTGGCATCCTTGGAATTGGTGGTGGCGGTCTGCACGGCGTCCGCGGTGACCTCGCCGGGTTCGAACCCCGCCTCCACGATGAACTTCCGCAGTCGTTCCGAGCCGGTGTTCAGGCGAGCGAAGGCCTCGGGCAGCGTGGCTCCTCGGCTGGTGACCGAGCCGCACCAGGTGGCCTGGTCGCTCTCCAGGTCCACGCTGGCGGTCCCCTTCACCTTGATGGTGCTGGCGGTCCGCATGGCCACCAGGGCGCGGGACACGCTCTGGCTGGCGTGGGCAAAGCCCAGGGCCAGTGCGGCGCCCAGCGCCAGCATGCCGAAGCCGCTGCTGGCCAGCCAGCGTCGACGTGATGAGATGGGTCCGCGGGTGGACATGGTGGGCTCCAGGCCCGAGGCGTGTGCATGGCACACCCGTGGGGCGTTGGTCGGAGGTGCGGGTTGTGGACGGGCCTGCCGAACCGAAGGCAAGCGCAGGTTCATCGACGCGAGGCCATCAGGACCTTCAATTCCGGCGAGCATTTTCCCGGTTCGGGTCGGATGAAAGCGGGAGACGGGACTTGAACCCGCGACATGCAGCTTGGAAGGCTGCCGCTCTACCACTGAGCTACTCCCGCAAGGCCCCGAAGTGTAATGCACCGCCCGAGCGGCAGCGGCCCGGGCTCAGCCGAAGACGCTGGGCAGGTCCGGGTAGGCCCACTGCACCAGCTTGTTGATGAACTGGGCCAGCACCAGGTTGATCATGATGATGGCCATGAAACTGCTGACGAAGCTGGCCGTGGCCGCCTGACCCACGCCCGCCGCGCCGGGCCGGCAGTTGAATCCCTTGTAGCAGGCGACCAGTCCGATGGCCAGGCCGAAGAACACGCTCTTCACCAGTCCGCCCACCGGCTCCCGCCAGGTCACGAATTGCGCGGTCCAGAACCAGTAGTCCTCGCCGCTCACGCCGTAGACCTTCACCGTCACCAGCCATGCGCCCAGGCTCCCCAGCATGTTGCTGTAGACGGTGAGCAGGGGTGTCATCAGCGTGCACGCCACCACGCGAGGCACCACCAGGTGCTGCACCGGATCGGCCGCCATGGCCCGCATGGCGTCCAGCTGCTCGGTGACCCGCATGGTGCCCAGTTCGGCGGCCAGCGCGCCACCCACGCGTCCGGCCACCATGACCGCGGCCAGCACGGGCCCGATCTGCTTGACCACGCTCACGTTGATGATGCCGCCCATCCGGTCCTGCTGTCCGATGGCCGCGAACTGGTAGTAGCCCTCCAGCGACAGGATCATGCCGATGAAGGCCCCGGTGATGGCCACCACGGGAATGCTGAGCACGCCCACCGCGTAGAGCTGCGGCCCCAGCAGCCGCCAGCGCAGGCTGTGCGCGGGGTGGGCGACCAGGTTCCGCAGCGTGAGGCCCGCGAACATGGTGAAACGGCCAAAGCCCGACACCGCCTCGTTCACGAAGGCGCCCAGGGTGGCAATGGCGAGGACCGGCCGCATGGGCCCGAGCGTAGCGGGGCCCGCGTGGCGCCACCGGAACGAAAAGGGCCCCGGCTTTCGCCGGGGCCCTGAGGCGTTCGCGTCAATCCGATCCGATCACTGCGGGCACGGCCCGAAGAGGACCAGCAGGCTGCCGATGTCGCCGGCATCCACGGCACCGCTGCCGTCCAGATCGCCGTCGCAGCCGGGGGTGGCACCCGGGCACTCGCCGAAGAGCACCAGCAGGCTGCCGATGTCACCGGCGTCCACGCTCAGGCTGCCATCCAGATCACCCGGGCAGTTGTTGCCGCCACCACCACCGAAGTCCGGGCAGGCCGTGTTGGTGGCCTTGGGGGTGTCGGTGCGGGTGGTCGGATCCAGGAAGTACCCGTTGCCCACCAGCCAGTAGCCCACGGTGTCGCAGCGGTAGAACTGCTGCGCCAGACCGTTGGTGCCCGGGCCGATGCGCGGGGCGTACCACCACTCCTGGCTCGTGCTGGGCGAGGTGCGGATGCTGGAGACGATCGAGACACCGTCGAGCACGCTCGACCACGGGGTGCTGTCAAGCACGCCGTCGTCGTTGGTGTCCAGGTCATCGTTCTTCGCACCCGTGAAGCCCTGCACCAGCAGGAAGGTCAGGTTGTCACTGTTCTCCAGGTTGAGCTGGTCCGTCTTCAGGTCACCCTCGACCGGCGTCAGGCCGGAGGTGGGGTCGTAGCCCTCGAAGATGATGCCGTTGGGCGGGGTGGAGCCCGTGGTGCCGAACAGCGTGATCAGGTAGAGACCGTTCTCGGGCATGGTGCCCGTGAGCGGAATCACCGTCTCGACCACGCCCGACTTGAGGTCGGTGGTGGTGCCGCCGGCGGTGACGGTGCCATCACCGATCACCAGGACCGCCATCCCGTCGAGCGAAGTGCCGGCAAGGCCCTTGAGCTCGATGTACTCATCGGTGTCGTTGCCCGTCTGGTCCACGCGGGCCTCGTTGATCACCACGGCCGAGCTGCCGCCACCGCAGGCGGTCAGGGTGCCCGCGGCATCGGAGCAGAGGCTGTCCCAGACCACATCGCAGCAGTCGGGGACCACCGCGCACACGGCCTCGCAGCACGCCCGGTTCAGGCAGTGCCCGTTGCTGTGCGGCTGGAAGCAGTCGCCGGCGTCGGCGTCACCGCAGACGAAGATCCGCGGCAGGCTGCAACTGGCGTTCGCGGCCTTCGGGGTGTCGTAGCCCGCCACGATGGAGTTCGGACCCATGGTCCACGTGCCGTCCGGCACGCAGCGGTACACCTGGCCGGGCAGCTGGCCGCTGCTGGGGCCCACGGTGGTGGCGCTGTAGGCGCGGCCCGCATCACCCTTCACCGACACCGAGTCGATGATCGAGATCCAGGGCTGGCTGTCGAAGGTGCCGTCATCGTTGGCGTCCAGGTTGTCGCCCTTGGCGCCGTAGAAGTTCCACATCAGGAACACGTTCACCGTGCCCGTGTTGTCGAACACCAGGCCACCACCCGAGTTGAAATCGGTGGTCACGCCAGCCAGGTTGAAGTACTGCTCGGTGATCAGGAACCGGCCGGACGAGCCGATGCTCAGGCCGGTCAGTTCCAACGCCGCACGCACCGAGGCCGCCTGCGGGGCGGTGGTGGGGCCGTACTGGTTGGTCACCACGACCCACACGCCGTTGAGCGAGGTACCCGGGGCGCCGGTGAGCTCGAGATACTCGTTGTACTCGACGTTGTTGACCGTGTTGTCGGGATCCTTCAGGCGGATCTCGCTCAGCTGGAC
>RFOC01000199.1 GCA_009926815.1 Planctomycetota bacterium | reverse complement strand
GGTGAAGACGATCGCCATCACGAAGCCCGCAATTGCAACCGCCATGACAAGCACCAACGACGGATCAAGGCCCAGCCACGATCCGAGGGCCATCATCAACTTGGCATCCCCGGCACCCCCGCCCGAGAAGGCGTACGCGGCGATGAAGATGAAGCTGGCGAACGCCGCCCCGGCCAGCGCGTCGCCAGTGCCCGCCATGCCGCCCGCAAGGCCTCCCCGGGTGACGCCCGCGACGAGCAGCGGAAGCGTCAACCAGTTGGGAATCCTCATGTTCTTGAGATCCGTGACCGTGGCCACGAGGCAGGCAGCGACCAAAACAACCCAGATCCACCAGGGCACTGCCGGGATGGTGGGGAGGGAGATGGCCAGCAGCAGGGAGGAAGCCATGGAACCGCGCGAAACCACTCAAGATGTCTTTCAGGTCCGCGTAGGCAAAAGGTACCATGATCCAGAGTCAGGGCCCCCAATTTCATGCGGAATTTGAAGCAGACTCCACGCCATGCCCGCCGAGGCTTCTCGACCGCGATGTTCGCCGTCGCCCTGCCCCCGGTTCTTCTCCTGACCTGGTGGGCCGCGGAATATGGCCTAGCGGTGCGGTCGGCCGGCCACGCCCGGACCGCGGCCGACGCCATCGCGTTGGCGGCGGCGGGTCGTTATCGAGACGGTCATGCCCAGTCCAGGGCTGATGCGCTTGCGGCTGCGGCCGCCAGTCGAAGCCCCAACGGCCCGGTGGTGGTGAGCATCGCGGACGGTCCGGGCGGCGGAGGGGATGTCGAGTTCGGTCGCTGGGACGACGACTCCAGCACCTTCACGCCGGATCCCGAGGGCGGTCCTGCGGTGCGTGTCCAAGTGCGCTTCGACCAGGCTGGACCCAACGGCTCGCCTTCACAGATCCTGCGAGGCATGTTCGGCACTTCGCCGGTCACGATCACGCGGAGCAGCACGGCGGTGAACGTGCCGCCGCGTCACATGACGAGCCTGCTCCTGCAGAGCCCGGGTGCGGGGGTGCTCGATCTTGCAGGCTCGTTCACGCTTCGCAGCAAGGGTGGTGTCTCCGTGGCCTCGGCGGATGCGCTGGCGGTTGCTCACGCCGAGGCGGCCAGAGTCCGCGTGCCGGTGGTGCGTTCGGCGGGACCCATCCCGCCCGCCATCAAGTCCGCCTCGGATGGGGCCGTGGAGCCTCTGGCCACCATGGTCGCCGATCCATTCGCAGGCACGTCGCTCCCCGCTCTTGCCGGCACCGATCCCGCACAGGACATCGAACTCGATCCATCGGGCATCACCCACGTGGCTCCCGGCAGGTACACGGGACTGGCCGTGGCCGAAGGCACCGTCATCCTGGATCCCGGGCTGCACCAGTTCCTGGGCGGTGTGCAAGTGGAGGGCTCCGCGCAGCTGCAGCTGGATCAGGCCACGGTGCAGTTGCTCGAAGGCGCGACCCTCGAGATTGCCGGCAATGCCAGCATGACCGGCACGGCGTCCGGAACCACCCTGAACTGGCCGGGATTCTGGCTGCTGCAGTCGGCCGCCGCACCGGCAGGCTGGCTGGTGAAGGACAACGCCGTCATGGCGGTGGATGGCCATGTGTACGCGCCTGCGGCCGCCATGACCGTGCAGGATGGGGGTCAGGTCTCCATGAGCACGGCGGTGCTGGGCGGCGTGGTCGGCCGCGGCACGGGCCAGATCCAGGCCACGGATGACATCGCCGAGCTTCGCACCGATCCAGTGCCCGGCCGGGCGCGACTGGTGCGGTGAGCCGCGGCGCGCCATCTCCCGACGTCGTGAGGCACGTCTCCGCGTGCTGAAACAGCGCATGCTTCGACCGCCGCTTTCCGGCTGGCCTGCCGATGAACGCCGGACGCTGGTGATCGCCTCGATCGCCATGCTTGGGAGTTTCCTGGTGAACGCCACGTGGAGCGTGGTCATCCTGCCGTTGCAGGCGGCCTTCGGCATGAGTGCCGATGGCGAGGTGCTCCTTCGGCAGTTGCCGGACATGGCGGCTCTCCTCATCACGCTGGCCATCGCCGCGGTGGGCACGTCGATCTCCAGTCGAGCGATGCTCGTGGTGGCGGCGGCGCTGGTGGCGGTCGGCTCGCTGCTCGCCACGCTTGGATCCAATTCCGTGTGGCTGATTTCAGGGGCCAGTCTCATGAACGCGGGGCGTGGGGTGGTGGCGGTGGCCGCGTTCGCCACGGTGGGTTCGGTCGTCACGCACGAGAGTCGACGCGCGACCGCCTTCGCCACGCTGGGCGCCGTGCCTTCCATCGTCTACATCGTGGGTCCGGTGCTGGCGGCATGGTTGATGAGCCACGGCGGTTGGCGCATGGTGGGTCTGTGCTGGATCGGCTCCTCGTTGCTGCTGGCGGTGGCCGCGTGGCGATGTCCGGGCGCGGATGCCGGGCCCGTGGCCCCGGCGGGCTCGAGTCGGGGTGAACTGTGGACGCCCATGGCTGCGGGCGTGGCACTGCTGTCCCTGGTGCAGTGGCTGGGATCCATGTCGCTGCACGGGCCCGGATCGCGCGCGACCCTGGTCTGGGCCGGCGTGACCGTGGGCGCCACCGTGGCCTGGATCCTGCTGGTCCGATGGCTGCCCAGGCCCACCCTGACGGGCCGGACGCTCCGCAGTCCCGGCCTTGTGCCCATCCTGATCGTGGCCATGATCGCGCAGTGCGGGGACCTGTGGTTCTATGTCGCGGCGGCGGGCCGCTTCCTGCATGGTCTTGGCGGTCTTGAGGTGTCCCTGTTCCTGCTGGCAGCGCAGGTCGCGGCGCTCCTGGGTGCGTGTGCCGCCGGCTGGCTGACGCGCCGAATCGGCCTGCGGGCCAGTGGCGCGCTGATGCTGGCCACGTTCGCCCTGGCCATGTTCGGTGCCAATGTCCAGCCGGCGGATCCTCCGTTCGCGCTGCTGGTGGCGGTGCTCTGCGTGGCGGCGGTGGGCGAGTTGGGAGCCGGGGTGTGTCTCTCGCAGGCCATCATGTCCTGCGCAGCGCCTGGCACGGATCGGGCCGTGGCGTGCTGCAGGAGCGTTTCGCTGGGAGTGGGCAATGCGCTGACGCTGCTGCTCGTGGTGAGTCTGGTCTCGGGCACCATGGGTGATTCGATGCGCCTCGAGGCCCAGTCGCGTCACGCCTCGCCACCCACGGTGGACGCGCTGGTCGATGCCATTCGCGACAACGTGCCCACCTCGGAGATCGGCAGGGAGCTGGATCTCAGCCAGGACCAGGTGCAGGAACTTCGTCAGGTGCGACGCGAGGTCATGGTGGACGGATTCCGGGCCCACGGCTGGGTGAGTGGCGGCATGCTGGCCGTGGCTGCCATCGGATTCTGGGTGGTTCGACCCAGGGATCAGGCAGGGGAGCCGCGGTCGAGTGGATCGGATGACGGGAAGTCGCCGGGAAGGTCGCCCGGCAAATCACGTTGATGCGTGAGGGTTGGGGATCCCGCGTGGGGCATGCTGAGAAACAGCGAGCTTCCATTCCGGTGTCTCCGGGAGACTGAACCATGAAGACAGCGGTGGTCCGTGCCTTTGGTCTGTTCGCATCCGTGGTGGTGGCGGGTGTCGCCAGCGGTGAACGAGCTCGGCATCCCCCCCAAAACGGACAAGGCCGAAGGCATCACCTTCGGCCTTGCTTCAGTGGGCGATGGGGGACTCGAACCATGGCTCAATTCATCGGGTCAGGCCGCAGGTCGTGAAATGGACGGCGCAGAATCCGACGCAGTGGGCCAGACTGGACTGCTTCAGCTTTTCCGATTGTGGCTGGTTCTGGATCCAGATCGTCAGCAACTGGTTCTGCGGGTGTTGAAGGCCCTAGTGAGCCAGAAGGTCGAATCGGGAGGCTCATAACACTTGTGGCACGGTCAGGCGTGGGGCTCCCATCTTGGTGGCAAAGGCCGTTCATTTTCGTTGCACCGTACGGCTCGCCAGTTGCCAACAATGTGTTTGGGTGCATACTGGAAAGCAGTGAGCTTCCATTCCGGCGGCTCCGGGAGACTGAACCATGAAGACAGCGGTGGTCCGTGCCTTTGGTCTGTTCG
>RFOC01000198.1 GCA_009926815.1 Planctomycetota bacterium | reverse complement strand
ACAAGGCGGCCGCCTTCGATGCCGGCGCCTTCGACTACATCGTGAAGATGCCGGCCAAGGCGGAGTTCGTCGTGCGCGTCCGCCATGCCATCCGGCAGGCCGAGATGGTGGAGGCGCAGGTGCGGCTGCTCGATGAGGCGGAGGCGGCCAACCGGCATGCCAAGCGCGAGCTCGAGGCCCGGCGAGACGCGGAGCGCAAGCTCGAGGCGCTGAACCTGCGGCTGCGGCAGGAGCTTCACGCCCGCATGGATGCGCTGGAGCGGATCGCGGCGGATCTTGGCCAACTCCAGGATCTCGACCTGCTGCTCCGCAGGCTGCTGGCCGAGGCACGCGAGGTGTTCGGCTGCGAGGCGGGCAGCATCCTGCTCCGTGAGGGTGACGCACTGGTCTTCACCTACGCCCAGAACGACATCCTGAACGTGGAGACGCGGTTCCCCGATCCACGTCGAAGCCCGGTGAAGCTGCCGATCGACCGATCCAGCATCGCTGGCGCGGCGGCGGTGGACGGTCTCGTGGCGGTGAGCGACGCCTACGAGCTGCCGGAGGGATCGCCCTTCCGGTTCAATCGTTCCTTCGACGAGGCCACGGGATTCCGCACGCGGGCGGTGCTGGCGCTGGCCATGCATGACCGCATGCACCAGCTGATCGGAGTGCTGCAGCTCATCAATCCCAGGGACACGGGATCCCATCATTCGCGGGAGTTCTCGGAGGATGACCAGAAGCTGGCGCGGCACTTCGCGGTGCTCGCCGCGGATCAGCTCGACCGGGTTCGGTCGTACCGCGAGGCCATCCTTCGCATGGTCCGACTCTCCGAATTGAACGATCCCAAGGAGACGGGAGCGCATGTCCGCCGCGTGGCCGAGGTCTCGGCCATCCTGTACGAGGCATGGGCACGCAGGCGCGGTGCCAGCCAGCACGAGATCGACCGGCAACTCGACCTGCTCCGTTCCGCGGCCATGCTCCACGACCTGGGCAAGGTGGGCATCCCGGATCTCATCAAGAAGCCCGGGCCGCTGACGCCCGATGAGCGGGGGGAAATGGAGAAGCATCCGCTCCTGGGGGTGAGCATCTACCGCGAGATTCACGATCCGGTCGACCGTGCGTCCGTCGAGGTGATGCTTTACCACCAGACCAAGTGGGACGGCAGCGGATACCCCAAACACGAGCAAATCCGTGCCGAACTGGTTCGTCTGGGCTGGAAGCCGGAACAGGTGCCCAAGCCAGAGCGAGAGGGCATCCCCATCTTCGGTCGGGTTGCCGCGGTGGCCGACGTGTTCGACGCCCTGATGTCCCGGAGGGCCTACAAGGAGGCCTGGGATCATGATCGTGTTCGGCAGGAGGTGGAGCGATCATCCGGCAACCACTTCGATCCCGAGCTGGTCGAGATCCTGCTTGAGCGATTCGACCAGGCATGCGCCGCGCACGCCATGTTCGAGGAATGAACCTCGGGTAGCCTGAAGGCGCGTGGGAACCACGGAGGAAATCATCGGCAAGGACAGGTGCCCGACGCCGGTCGCTGCGCTGAGTTCGGTGTGGCTGGCCCTGCTCATCGGCGCCGGGATCAACGCGGGCTGGCTGTTCCAGGCCCTGACGAAGGCGGATGTCCAGTTCCGGGGTCCAGGCGCTGCCACGGTGGATGCAGCCGAGACGGGTCGGATCCTGGCCGGGGTGCTGGCCCAGCCCGCCTTCGTGGTCGTGTTCGTGTTCGGACTTCTCGTGGGTCCGCTGTGCGCATGGCTCCTGATGAAGCAGGCGCAGGGGCTCTCGCGCATGGCGGGTCACCTGCGCATCTCGGCGGCGGCGATGGTGCTTGCGGGCGTGGCTGGCCTGGGCCAGCTGCTCCTGGCGAACTCGATCGCGGCTCGGGCCGAGGCCCGGACCGAGGCGCTCGTGTCGGGGGATTCGGCCCGGGCGGGACAGGCCCGCGGCGAGCTGGATCATCTCCACCGATGGAGCGAGCAGATCTACGCCGGACAGGCCATCCTGGTCATGCTCGGCATGGCGGTCATGCTGAAGCCGGCCACCCGTCGGGACCTGCCCCAGGCCCGTTGATCCCGAGGGTTTCGGCGTGGCTACCCTTGGTGCCCCCAATGGAGCAACCCATGCGCATCGCCCTCACCCCCGGAGACGGCATCGGACCCGAGATCATGCAGGCCACGCTGCACCTGCTGCAGGCGGCGGGGGCCAGCGCCGCCATGGATTTCGTGTCGGTGGAGATGGGCAAGGCCTGCTTCGACCGCGGCCTCACCCGCGGCATGACCGAGGAGGCGATCGCCGAAGTGGAGCGCTGCGGCCTGCTGCTGAAGGGCCCCATGGAGACGCCCAAGGGCGGCGGCGGCAAGTCGATCAACGTGACCGCCCGCAAGATGTGGAACGCCTTCGCGAACCTGCGGCACTTCCGCACGCTTCCCGGGGTGATGACCCCGTACAGCCGCAGCGGCGTGAACGTGGATTTCTTCATCGTGCGGGAGAACATCGAGGACACCTACGGCGGCATCGAGCACCGGCTCAGCAACGACGTGGTCCAGTGCAAGCGGCTGATCAGCGCTCCGGGCAGCGACGCGGTGCACCGATTCGCCTTCGAGACCGCCAGGCGGCTGGGCATCCGCAAGGTGCACTGCGGGCACAAGGCCAACATCATGAAGATGACGGACGGCCTGTTCCTGGAACGCTTCAAGGCCGTGGCCTCGGACTATCCGGAGATCGAGACCGCCGACGTGATCGTGGACGCGCTCTGCATGAACCTGGTCATGCGGCCCCAGCAGTACCGCATGATCGTGCTGCCCAACCTGCAGGGCGACATCGTGAGCGATCTGGCGGCGGGGCTGGTGGGTGGCCTCGGCTTCGCGCCCAGCGCCAACATCGGCAACCACATCAGCATCTTCGAGGCGGTGCATGGCACGGCCCCGGACATCGCCGGCCGTGGCATCGCCAACCCCTGCTCGCTCTTCCTGAGTTCGATCATGCTGCTTCGGCATGTGGGGCTGCTGGGCAGCGCCGCCCGAATCGAGAACGCCCTGCTGGCCAGTCTCGAGCAGGGGGTGCGCACGGGCGACTTCGGTGATGCCGCCAAGCCCGCCCTGGGCACCATGGACTTCGCCCGCGAAGTGGCGAAGCGTCTGGGACAGAAGCCCGGCAGCATCGCTGCGGTGCCGGAGGCGGAGGACCGCATCACCTTCAAGCCTCCCGTGAAGCCCTTCACGGCCGCTGCCGTGCACACCTTCGGACCGGGTGCCACGGAGGTGGTGGGTGCGGACGTGTACCTCGATGCGGGCGAGGGCTGTCAGGAACTGGCCGGGCATCTGCAGCGGCTGAGCGAGGGCACGCCCTTCCGGCTGAAGCTGATCAGCAACCGCGGCACGCAGGTGTGGCCCACCGGCAGCGTCTACACGGACTGCGTGGACTACTGGCGTGCAAGGTTCGAGAAGGTGGAGGGCGCGAAGGTCGCCCAGCCCCAGACCATCGAGTTGCTGGGACGCATCGCCTCGAAGTACACGGTGTGCAGCTACGAACTGCTTCGCACCTTCGACGGCAAGCCCGGCTTCAGCATGGCGCAGGGGCAGTAGCCTTTCGTCCATGTCAGGGCTCCTGAGGCACCTGGTCGAGCACACCCAGCGGCACTGGACGGCCCGCTGCCTGACCTGCGGGTTGAGGTTTCCACTGCCGGGCATCCGCTATCGAGCCGCCGGGAGGCCGGTGAAGCTTCGGCCCTGCCCACGGTGCGGTCGTTGGAGATGCTGCCGAGTGGAGCCGGTCGCGGCCCCGATGGGAGATGGATGAAGTGCGTGATCGTGACGCTGGCCACCAGCCTGATGGCGGCATGCGTGCATTCCCATGATTCCGAGGCTTGCATGGCCACGGGCCATGCAAGGCAGACCGACTCCAAAGCGAAGAACCGGAAGGCGAAGCGGAGGATTTGAATCCGCGGCGCAGCCGCGGATCATGAATCCTGGGTGCGGTGCGGAGCACCGCACGCTTGCATGGCCATGGGCCATGCAAGGCAGACCGACTCCAAAGCGAAGAACCGGAAGGCGAAGC
>RFOC01000197.1 GCA_009926815.1 Planctomycetota bacterium | reverse complement strand
TCCTCCAGTACCTGCCGAGCTGGGTCGCACCCACTCCCGCCTTCTGCCAGTTCGTGACCGGGGTGGTGGTCATCCTGGTCATGATCCACGTGATCCTGGTCGGATGCGCCTACGCCATCATGCTGGAGCGGAAGCTCAGTGCATGGATGCAGGACCGCGTGGGACCCAACCGCGTGGGCCCGTATGGACTGCTGCAGCCCATCGCCGACGGCCTGAAGTTCATCCTGAAGGAGGAGTACACGCCGCGCGGCGCCGACAAGGCGCTGTTCATGATCGCGCCGTCGCTCATCCTGATCCCCGCCATGCTGGCGTTCGTGATCGTGCCCTGGGGCGGCACGCTGGAACTCTCGCAGCTGCCCTTCGGCGTGGCCGAGATGCTGGGCGTGCAGGACATCACCGTGAAGATGGCCGGCGCCGTGGTGAACGTGGGCATGATCTACCTGCTCGCGGTGGCCAGCCTGGGCGTGTACGGCGTGGCCCTGGGTGGCTGGGCCAGCAACAGCAAGTTCAGCTTCCTGGGCGGCATGCGGGCGAGCGCCCAGATGATCAGCTACGAGATTCCCATGGGCCTTCTGCGTGGTGCTGAGCGCGGGCACGCTGGATCCCTACGGCATCATCGCGGCGCAGTCCCCGGGCCAGGGCGCCTGGATGCTGCTGCAGCAGCCGGTGGCGGCACTCCTGTTCTACACCTGCATGCTGGCCGAATCCAACCGCGCGCCCTTCGACCTGGCCGAGGCCGAGAGCGAGCTGGTGGGCGGATACCACACCGAGTACAGCAGCATGCGCTTCGCCATGTTCTTCCTGGCGGAGTACTTCCACATGGTCACGGGCGCCGCGTTCTTCAGCGTGCTCTTCCTGGGTGGCTGGAGCCTGAACCCGTTCGGCACCGGACCCGACCTGGCGTCGCAGGGCGGGCCGCTGCTCATCCTGGCCCAGATGGGCATCATGCTCGGCAAGACCGGCCTGGTGGTGGCCTTCGGCATGGCCATCCGCTGGACGCTGCCGCGGTTCCGCTTCGACCAGCTCATGCGACTGGCCTGGGAGGGCATGATCCCCACCGCGCTGCTCATGCTGCTCATCACCGCGGCCTTCGAGTTCATGGGCTGGGGCGACCGCATCTGGCTGGGCTCGCTGCTGTGCATTGCGGCGGCCTACCTGCTCGGCCCCATGCTGCCGCGGCAGGCCAACCCCAACCACCGCATCGGTCTCATCGGCAGCCGGTTCAGTCCGGTCATCGAGGGCACCGGATCGGTGAGCAACCACCCGGTGGCCCTGAGCGACGCGGCCATTCCGGACCGCCGCCAGGGTCCGGCCAGCATTCACTGAATCTCAGCGCGGCCCAAGCCGCCGCATGCGCCCCACCCAGTGGCCAAAGCGGATGACCGCGGCCACGCGCTGCGCCAGTCCGGGCATGCGCGAAGGGTCGGTGCCGAACGCCGTCTCCTGCCGCCAGTGCCAGTAGCGACCACGCACGCGGCCGCGCGTGATCACGGCCAGTCGAAGCAGCTGCCAGCAGCCGTCCAGGATCGTGACCATGGATCGCACGCGGGCATCGTAGGTGGCCGATCCCGGGGCCACGGAACATGCGGGAACTTCGGGCGGATGTCACGAATGCGTCCGGGCCCGAAACTAGAATCGGCGCCGTGGCGAAGCAGCGCAGCCAGTTCCTCTGCGGCCAGTGCGGCGCCGTGCACCCCAAGTGGATGGGCAAGTGCCCCGACTGCGGCGCATGGGATGCCCTGGAGAGGTTCATCGAGGCCAAGCCGGCGCCTGGCGCCTTGACTGGGCCGGGCGGCTCTCCGGAGTCCACCGCCGCCGTGGCCGAACCCCTTGGACAGGTGCAGGCGGCCAGCGTGCCCCGCGTGCCCAGTGGCGTGGCGGAATTCGATCGCGTGCTTGGAGGTGGCTTCGTGCCCGGCAGCGCGGTCCTGCTGGGGGGTGACCCCGGCATCGGCAAGAGCACGCTGCTGCTGCAGGCACTGGCCGAACTGGCCGATGCGGGTTCGCCGGTGCTCTATGCCAGCAGCGAGGAAAGCGCCCATCAGGTGCGGCTCAGGGCCGAGCGGATCGGTCGGGGTGCCACCGCGGAGCGTGCAAGCAACCTCTGGGTGCTGGCGGAAACCAACCTGGCACGCCTGCTGGAGCAGGCCCGCAAGGTGCAGCCCGCCGTGCTGGTGGTGGACTCCATCCAGCTGGTGCACCGGGTGGATGTGGACGCCGTGCCTGGCAGCGCCAGTCAGTTGCGGCGCTGTGCCCTGGACCTGGTGTCCCACGCCAAGACCACGGGCTGCGTGGTGGTGATCGTGGGGCACGTCACCAAGGATGGCCTGCTGGCGGGCCCACGGCTGCTCGAGCATCTGGTGGATGTGGTGCTCTCCTTCGAGGGCGACCGCCACCATGCCCATCGCGTGGTACGGGCCATCAAGAACCGCTTCGGCAGCACCTTCGAGGTGGGCCTGTTCGAGATGACGGGCTCCGGCCTGCAGCAGGTGGACGAGAACCAGCTGGCCGCCGACCCCAACCTGGCCCCGCGGCCGGGTTCCGTGGCCGTGCCGGCCCTGGCTGGGTCCCGCTGCCTGCTGGCCGAGGTGCAGGCCCTGACCGCCACGGGCATTCTTGGGGGGGCCAAGCGAAAGGCCAGTGGGCTCGATGGCAACCGGCTGGCCATGCTTCTGGCAGTCCTGGAGCAGCACGGTGGCCTTCGGCTGGCGGATCAGGATGTCTACGCCTCGGCGGCAGGCGGGGTGAAACTGCTCGAACCAGGCACGGATCTGGCTGTGGCCTTGGCGGTTGCCGCGGCCCGCACCGGCCGAACGCCTCCTGCGGCCTTCGCCGCCATTGGAGAGGTGGGACTCACGGGGCAGATTCGGCCGTGCTCCCACCTTGAGCAACGGCTGGCGGCGGCGGCCCGGCGGGGGGTGAAGTGCCTGGCCCTTCCGGCTGGACAGGTTCCATCCCGGATGAGCGGTCTGAAAATGGAGCTTTGGCCCGTGGCCCACATTCGGCAGGCCCTGGAATTTCTTCAACCCGTGAAATCGGGTCCGAAGACAATGACAGACCGAAAAGTCAGATCATCCACAGATTGATCACAAGTTGTGCTTCCACAAGTGCTTGGGGCACATCCTGTTGTGGTTCAAACCTCGTTTTTGGCTTCCAAACCCACTTTTTTGGCCGGGTCGGCTTGCGGATTCCCCGGCCTCGCTATCATCTGCCCCTCAACCTCCAGGTCCTGAGGGACCGATAGAGGGAACGCCCACCGGTCTTTGCCTGTCGGGGCAGGGACGCTGACGGCTGGGTGGATGACGCTGGTACGGGCCAAGGGTCAAGGCCACGACCGCACAGTTTCAGATAGGAGCAATCACAATGAGTCTGACGAAGTTTGTTGGTCTCCTCGCGGGTACCGCGCTGGCCGGTTCGGCCTTCGCCGCTTCC
This sequence comes from Planctomycetota bacterium, assembly GCA_009926815.1. Classification (GTDB taxonomy): domain Bacteria; phylum Planctomycetota; class Phycisphaerae; order Phycisphaerales; family SM1A02; genus SYAC01. Next base: position 609 of record RFOC01000197.1, on the reverse strand, counting down.
GTTGAGGCGAACGATGATGCGATGGCCCAGATCGCCGAGCTCAAGAAGGAGCTCGCTGAGATGAAGGCCCAGAGCGGTGACAAGTGGCTCACCGAGCAGCGCGAGTCCGAGATCCGTGGCATCGTGCAGGACGTGCTGGCCGATGCGGACACCCGCTCCAGCCTGCAGGCCGCTCAGGCCACCGCCGGCTGGAACAAGGGTTTCTTCCTGGCCAGCCCGGATGGCAATTTCAAGATGAACGTGGGTGGCCAGCTGCAGACCCGTTGGGCCTACAACTGGCTCAGCACCCGTGACATGAACAACAGCACGACCGATGCCCTCGGCACCACCTTCAACCAGAGCGGTGTTTCGAAGGCTGCCTACGGCTTCGAAGTCCGTCGCGCGAAGTTGGAGTTCAGCGGCCACGTGGTTGATCCCAGCTGGCAGTACGCCGTGACGCTGGCCTATCAGCAGTTCTTTGGCCAGAACGGTAACGGTCTCTCCACCTCAGCGGCCAATGCCTTCCCGACCGGCGGCGGTGTGAGCCAGGGCGACAACTTCGCCGGTGGCATCGGTCTCGAGAACGCCTACATCAAGAAGGACCTGGGCAATGGCTTCAGCGTCCAGGTG
>RFOC01000196.1 GCA_009926815.1 Planctomycetota bacterium | reverse complement strand
GTGTTCATCCGCAGCGGTCCAAGCGTGCCCAACAGCTATCCCTTCGGGCGACTCATGCTGGGCAACCTGGTGCAGGTGGACGAGGAGTCCTACGGGTGGGCTCGGGTCCGGACCGCCGGACCCGCGTTCGCGGGCATCCACGGCTACGTGCTGGCGAACGATGCCGTCACGCTCTCGCCCGACGGATCCACGCTCACCGTGGTCAAGGCCACCGAGGTCCGCGCCCCGAACCTGGATGCCGACGGCAATCCCGACAGCAGCTTCAAGGCCATCGGCACGCTTCCGGCGAATGCCACGGTGAAGGTGCTGGGCCAGGTGAACGGCGATCGCGAGAAGGTGCACAAGATCGCGCTGCCGGAGAGCGCCTCCGGCTGGATCAACATCAACTACATCCGCCGCGCCTCGCCCTCCGAGGTGTCCGCGGGCCGTGGCACCGACGCTCCAGCCGAGATCGCGCCACCGCCGGCTCCTGCGGCGACCGGCGAGACGAAGGCCCCCGCGGGCGCGGCGAAGAAGGCCAGCGAGAAGCCGGCGCCCAAGGAGGCCGTCGCCCCGCCGCCTCCCCCGGTGAAGACCGAGGCCCAGCTGGCCTCCGAGAAGCGCCGCGCCGACTTCAAGGAACTGGAGGCCACCTGGGCCAAGGTGAAGGCGGAGCCGCAGGAATCGGCCGAGATCGTCGCGCTGAAGTCGCGCTACGAGACGCTGGCCGCCGATCCCGCCGCGGAGAGCGACATCAAGAGCATGAGCGGCACTCGCGTGAAGCAGCTGGAGATCCAGGCCGAGATCCAGAAGGGCATCCAGGAGGCCAAGCGGGTGCAGGCGTCCACCGGCAAGGACGATGACCGACTGAAGGCGCTGCGGATCGCGATGGAAGGCCGGGCCGACTACACCGCGGTGGGCGTGCTGAACGCCAGCACGGTCTACAACGGCGAACGCCTGCCGCTGCTCTTCCGCCTGACCGACCCGGCCAGCGGCATGACGAATGCCTACGTGACGGTGAAGGACGCCAACACCCTCAGCACCATGCTGGGCACGCTGGTGGGCATCCGCGGATCCCAGCGCTTCGACGAGGCGCTCAAGGTGAACATCATCGACCCGGGCACCATCGACATCCTGACCATCCGCAAGGAAGCCCAGGTCTCGCCGGCGAACAAGTGACGCCGGCATCCAGTCCCGAAACATGGCGACCCGCAGGGCCTCCTGCGGGTCGTCTCGTATACTGGCGGATCGCGGGCCGTTAGCTCAATTGGGAGAGCGCCGCCTTTGCAAGGCGGAGGTTACCGGTTCGACCCCGGTACGGTCCATTCACGCGGTCGCGGCGCGCATGACGCCGCAGGCCACCGCCACCGCCAGTTCCACGCGGAGCACCGTGCAGCCCAGCGACGCCGGCGTGGCGCCCGCCGCCTGCATGCCTGCGGACTCGGCCTCGGAGAAGCCGCCCTCGGGCCCAACCAGCAGCGCCACGGCCGAGGCTCCCGCAACCACCTCCGTGAGCGGACGACCGCGAGGATCCAGGATGATCGTTCGCCATCCCTGGCCGGCCGCCGCCTGCGCGAAGCGGACGGGATCGCTGGCCTGGTGCAGATCGGTCAGCCAGGCGCCACGGCTCTGCTTCATGGCCTCGGCCAGGATGCGACCCGCGCGGTCACCGGCCACCCGTGCCGCGGGCGTGACGCTGTGATCGCAGTCGAGCGGCGTGAAGCTGGTCGCCGCCAGTTCACCCATCGCGTCGAGCATGGTGCCCAGGCGGTCACCCTTGGGGACCGCGGAAGCCACGTGCACCTGCGGCGCAGGCCGCGGGACCCGGCGGACCTCCGCGACGACCGCCGCCAGATTGCCGGCATGATCGCGATCGCGGCCCAGCCGGGCCATCGCCACCCCACCACGACCATCGACCAGTTCCACCGGGTCGCCCTCGCCCAGTCGTCGACTGCCCACCGCGTGGCGAGCCTCGTCACGGTCCAGCCAGGCCACTGCACCCACGGCCGGAAGGCTCTCGATCAGGAATCGCGGCGCGGCCATGGCGAACCCAGTGTACGAGCGCGGCGACCGATCACTTCCGGGGTTCGGTGTCGCCGATCACCGGTGGGAACCCGTTGAGCTGGCGCCAGAGTTCCAGCCACAGCGGCACCTGCCGAAGCAGGATCCACGCCTTCGCCCGAACGCCCTGACGCAGGAACCGGGCGCCGGGCCAGCGGTCGTCATCGGCATCCGGCGCCACGATGATCCGGAAGCTGCCGCGCCCGTCATCGGCGGCATCGACCGCGATGACCTCGCCACCGAAGGTGCCCACCGCCACGCTGGGCCAGCCCACGAACTGCACGGCGGGCCACCCCTCGAACTGGAGCCGCACGCGACTGCCGGGAATCGTCTCGCCATCCGGGCCCGGATGCCGCGGCGTGATGAGCGGCATGTCCATGCCGTCGACCCACGCCTCCACGAAGCGGTCCTCGGCCTCGGGAATGACCACGCAGATGGGCGAGCCGGGCCGCAGGAACATGCCCTCGTTCACCGCCACGCTGAGCACGATGCCGTTCCGCGGGGCCTCGATCACCTGCTGGCTGCTCTGGTTGATCTGGATGTCGATGCCCGCCACCTCGCGTGCCGCGGCCGCGGCGTCCGCCTCGGCGTTGCCGCGGCTGGCCTTGGTGGAGGCGATGTTCGCGTCGTACTCGCGGCCGGTGCGCTCCAGCACCGCCCGGGCGGCGGCCAGGTTGGCCTCGGAACTGTCCTTGGCCAGCCGGGCCAGCTCGTAGTCCCGCCGCGACACGTCGCCGGTCTCGACCAGCTGGGCGAACCGCCGGTAGTTGAGCAGGTTGGCCTCCAGCTGGAACTCCTCGGCCTTCACCCGCTGCTCGGCCGAGGCCACGGCCTGGGGACGGGCCAGTTCCAGGCTCTGGATCTGCTGGCTGAGATCCTCCACGCGCTGGGTGGCCGCCGCGCGCCGGGCGATGGCCGCATCGTGCTGCAGCCGCAGGTTGTTGATCAGGTTGGGATCGTTGTCCTGCAGCTCGACGAGCGGCTCGCCCTTCTTGACCACCTGGTTCTCCACCACATGCAGGCGACGCACGCGTCCCTGCACGGGGGCTTCCACGTTCACGCGCCGATCAAGCGGATTGAAGGCGATCACGCGGCCCGTGCCCCGCACCGACTGCTGCCAGGGAAGCGCGAACACGCCCACCACGATCAGGGCACTGGCGATCGCCATGAGCCGGGCCAGGATGCGGATGCCGCGCGGCGAGCCGGCGCCGGCGATGGCCGGAAGTTCGGGCGCGCGCCAGTCACCCAGCCTGGGGTCAGTCATGGCCAGCCTCCCGCCGCACGGCGTCGGCATCGATCACGCGGTTCATGCGCGCCGCCACGCGAGGATCGCGGGTGGCCAGCAGCACGGTCCATCGCATGCCCGGATCCGAGAGCACGCCGCAGAGCGTGTCCGTGGTGGCCTCGTCCAGGCCATCGAGCCACCGCCCGGGCCACCAGCAGACGCAGCCGCTGCCGGCTGGTCAGCGGAAGGCCGCCGGGCACCAGCTGGGTCTGCAGGCCCTGCGGCAGCGTGGCCACGACCTCGCCCAGGCCCACGCGATCGATCGCCGCCTGCAGCCGGGCCAGCGACACGCCCGGCAGTCCCATGCGGAGGTTGTCGACGATGCTTCCAGCGAAGAGGTCTCCCTCGCGAAGCAGCACCCCCTGCTCGCGCAGCGAAACCAGGTTCCAGTTGCGCACGTCCAGTCCATCCAGCTGCACGGCGCCGTCTGTGGGCGTGCGGTAGCCCAGCATGATCTCCAGCAGCATGCTGGTGCCGCTGCCCAGCGAGGAGAGCAGCGAGGCCCGCTCGCCGGGCTCCAGGTGCAGGCTCAGATCGCCCAGCGACGCCGGCTGGCCCGGGTAGTCCAGGGCCAGGTCATGCACCCCCACCAACATGCCGCCGCGGCCCGACACGGCGTCGCCGCCCTGCCGTTCCACCTGCAGGTCGACCAGATAGCCCAGCTTGTCCACGCCCGCCACCGCGTCGTACCACGCCTCGAACTGCTTGCCCAGCTTGGCGATGGC